>NZ_JAFEVH010000008.1:21088-44214 GCF_048054155.1 Wolbachia endosymbiont of Nasonia giraulti | reverse complement strand
GTTGAATTGAAAATGCGGTTTGACACACTTTTTTGAACGTTCCCTATAAAGAATTAGAAACAAATATCCTGTCATCTATACGAGATAGATAGTGCACCCATATCTCCGTGACCAAGAGCTTTGATAGAGAAAACTTTACCTTCTTGTAGATTAATATGAGCACCTCTGATTAGGTTTGGATCGATATTAACCATCTCTTCTAACATCTTTTCTACGTCAATGTTCTGAGTTTCTTTTACTTGTTTCAAGCCAGCGTTTATGGTTTTATCAAGCAAATCATCTTTCAGTTGTGTATATTTGTCCTGTGTAGCATTATATAATCTCTTATCTTCATTATGATAATTAGTGCTGGCTGAATTGCATTTTTCTACAAATTTCTCATAAGAGATCTCTCCTCTTTTGTATTGCTCGTATGCATCATGACGCTGTGTTTCTTCCTGTTCACGCAGGCTTTTCAACACATCATTATATTTTATATCCTTCTGCTTATCTAAGTCTTCTTTCCCATCATAGTAAGATTTTCTAAGATCTTCACCATGTTTTGATAATATCCTCAAAGCTTGCATTTTATACTCTTGACTGTTTTGATATTCATTACCTTGTTGATCAGAGTAAGTCAGCTTAACCTGCCCATCAGTAGTTTTTACTGCCTTTAAGAAATGATATTCCTTTGATATATCGAGGTTATCATTTGTTGCCCTATTAATAGCACGAGCAACATCATAAAATGCAACATGTTCTACAGGAGAAAAACTTCCAACGTTTTCTCCATCTATCTTTTCTATATTTGCTTTATAGTAGGATATGTTTTTAATTTCTCCACCCACTATTTCTTGACCAGTTGCTATAAAATCTCCTTTTGTAACTTGCAAAGCGTTGAGATGTTCCATTGCAGTTTCTGTATCATTCTCAGCAAGCCAACTTTTGAAGTCAGCATCATGTCCTTTTATGTCTTTCAAGAAACTTTTTGATTCATCTGAGTTACCTTGACGTAAAGCATCTAGGTAGTCTCTTAATAAACTAGGATCTTTTTCCTGTAAGTACATTATCAACGCATGACCAGTTTTATACACTAAACTGTTTTCTTCACCATTGGCTGAGTATTGTAAATTTAAAATTCCACCTAGATCCAAATTTGCGGCTTCAGTTTTATCAATGCTTGACCCTTGAGCATTGAACTTGTGATCTGAATGATGTTCAAAGTAATCTGCAATTCCCTCCATTAATACTGTAGGTAGAGATTTTCCTCCTGTAGCCAAGTAAGTTAAACCATGTGCAAATTCATGCTGAAGGTTATGAACGCCACCTTGCTGATAGACATACATCTCAGCAAAAACATCAGCTTCTCCTTTGTAGTAACATTTACCACCCTCATCTCCAAGGTAAGAACCAAAACGTTCGCTTCCGCCAAGATGAGTGTAATCAGCCTTATCATCAAACACATAAATTTTGAACGTTTGTTCTGAGCTACCAGGCTCCAACTTAAATGCATCTTTAAAATTAGTAGCTGTTTCTCTTATTTCACTTTCAATTTTAGCAACTTTACTTGCTCTTAAATCGTGAGAATAAACCTCTACTTTAATATTTAAATCTTTAACTTCTATAACATGCTTATCGTTAAAATATTCTTCTTTAGTTATATTTTTATTTACTTGTTGATTAATTGTCATAATTCTAACCTCTAATTTATTAGTCTTTACAATATCAAGCATAAAGTGACTCATCTGAAAAAAACGTAAATTCTCATATTGGTATAATTTATATCTTAATAAAAAAGTATAGATAGTTAACTTAATATGTAACATTTAGAATGTGGCTAAAATTCTATAGCTGACCTTAGGTGGCTGCTAACAAGTAACGGAATTATAAATATTAAGAAATTTATCAATTTTAAAAAAGGCAAAAAAATCCCTATGTAGCGAGTTTTGACCCTATAACAATGTAAATTGGCGTTGTAATAATGTGCTAACAAGCGCGATTTGGCTGAATGTAGAAAAAATAAAAAAGACATGCAGCCGCTATAATTTTTATGTAATTTGCCAATAAATATCTGAGTTTTTTACTGAATTTTTGTTGTTGAACCCGCGCGGATCAAAAACAAGGATAAATACTCTTATTGGTATGATAAGGAAAGTGGGAAGGTTTGTCAAGGAGTTTCATTCAGCAAGAAGTCTAAAAGCAAATTGACTTTCATTTCACTGAAGCACTATACTAAAGCTACGATGGGTAATTAGCTCAGTTGGTAGAGCACTTGCTTGACGTGCAAGGGGTCGCTGGTTCGAGCCCAGTGTTACCCACGTTTTTTTGCTCATAAAAAGATTTTATATGACAGCAGTGCACAATGGCAAACACTCAATAGCAGAGTCCAAGCGCTTAATTTATTCCATAATAATAGTTGCAATAACAATGCTTATGGAGATAGTAGGTGGAGTAATTTCACACTCGCTTGCTCTGTTATCAGATGCAGGGCATATGCTCACTGATCTTTTTGCCTTGATTTTAAGCTGGGTAGCGCACAAATTTTCAGCTAAGAAATCTGATTTACAGAGGTCATATGGGTATCACAGATTGCAGATAATTGCAGCATTTGTTAATGGTTTAACTCTATTTTTCATTGCAGCAGTCATTATCATTGAATCAATAAAGAGATTCATTTGTCCGGTCAATGTTGCATGGAAAGTAATGCTAATAATTGCCACACTTGGCCTGATCTCTAACATTATAGTCTTTTTTATATTACATAGTAAATGCGAAAGTAATATAAACATAAAAAGTGCTGTATTGCATGTTATCGGAGATATTTTAGGTTCTGTAGCTGCTATACTTGCATCCATAATTATCATGTTTACCGGATGGCAAATAGTGGACCCTATTTTGTCAGTATTTGTCAGTGTAATAATCTTAAACAGTGGCTATAAAATTCTCAAGAATTCTTGCCATATACTCCTTGAAGGTACACCTGAGAGTGTATCTGCTGAGGAGATAAAAAGTGAGATTGTATCTAAGTTACCTGAAGTGATAGATGTGCATCATATACATGCATGGTCACTATCTGATAATTATTTTATACTTACTATGCATGCCAAGATAAAGCAAAATGGACAACACACTAATATTTTGTATGAGATAAAAAAAATACTATTAAATAGATTTGAAATTGCACACTCTACAGTTGAAATTGAATACGATGAGTGCGTAGACAGTAAAATACTTAAGCATTGACATCTATAGGCTATTTGTTATTACTACAATATCATAATATTATAGAGAGTAGGCTATGATAGGTATTTCCCAAATACAATTTCCTGGAAAGGATTCTTGCAGATTAAAGACAGCAAGTTACTTCGCAGCTTTTGTTTCTTTAAGCATTTTAGTTAATCCTGCCAATGTCTTTTTATCTTTTGCCACATTGTTTTTTAGATCTGAAATAAAAACTTTTTACGTTTATAAAGACATAAAAGCTGCAAAGCAGGAAAAAATAAGTAAAAAGGAATATTGGGAAATATTTTTTGAGAAAAATAAAATTAAGATAGCATCTTTCCTTTTATTTTTTGCTTCTGTAACATATCTAACCTTTACAACTACTTTTCTGCTCGTTTCGTTACTTGCAACAATACCACTTGCAATGGTTTTAATTCTATTACAAAGTGAATTAAGGCCAAAGGATTTTAATCCATTTACGTTACTCAAAGCTGCTATAAGTTTCTTTTTAGAAGGCATAAAAGAAAATACTCGCAGTATGACAAATAAGTTTGATGGTACTTATGAGCATTTACTGCCCCATCAATTAAATAATGATATCATTAAAAATATTGACAAATTAAAAGATAAATATACTGAACAAGTATCTGAAGACACTATTAATAATGAGGGATTTAAAGAATTTATTGAATATATAAATCACTTACATATGCTTGATGGCCAACCATTTAGTAATGAGAATAAGGGAAAATTAGTAATGTTTTTGCAAGATTTTTGCAAAGGTAATGAGAAACATAGCTCTGGCTTCACTGGTGGACAAATTCTTCTGTTAGTTCTGAGAGCTTGCAATGATGGAGATAGAGAAGATGTAAAAAATAAAAAAGACGCGTTGATTGCAAATTTACTAGATAGCCAAACTTTCTCTAGAAAAGAACGAATTCCTAACACATGTTTTACTGGTGTTATCTACAGAATGTTAAGTACATTAGAGGGTATTCATTCCGATCCAGAGATTAAATTTACACCACCTAGACAAATGCTCCTTACAGAAGCAGAAAATGAAGCACGTAAGTTTATGTTAGACAGGCTAAAAAATAAGAAAAACAGTAAAGAAATTCTTAGGGCTTGGCATAACGCCCAAAATAATTATGAAGATGATAAAAGTCAAAAAATAGTTGATGATTTTATTGCAGAAGTAAGCATTACTTTAATGAGAAGATTACTGAGTTTTACTTCTCAATATAGTGAACAAATTGTGCTGACGTTAATGAAAAATATTAACTCTGTAAAGTTAAATAAATTAGAGCACTTTGCGCTGTCTCAGCACATAACAAATGAACTACAGGGGGATGGTTTAGACGATCAACTCGAAAACATCAAAGGAAAAGTCTTTTTGGAGCTTTTAAACCAAAATTTACTTAGAACAGATTTTTTTCTCAAGGACTCATCTTTAACTGAAGCTAAGAGAATAGCTAGCAAAATAATAAAAGAAGAAGTAAAAGAATTAAAATTGAAAGCCAAGAAGACTATTAAGGGTCAAGTGGCCAGAATGTTAGATAGTTTAAGAACGTTACCACTAGAGAAAAGGTGTTATAGGGTATACACGGAACTGAGTAAAAATAGCAGAGACGATAAAGAAGAAATAAAGAAAATTCTGCAAGAAAAGCTAGCAATAACAGAAGCAGTGATAAATAACATGTTAAAAAAAGAAGCTTCACACAGGCTAGAGGTAGAGATTGAAGATATTTATAATCAAAATAAGCGCAATGTAACCACACTTTATGAAAAAATACAAGAAGTGAAGCAAAGATTCATTGAAGATGAATTTTTAATACCTCAAGAAGTAGAGAGTATAACAAGAGTAAAAATTACAATCTTAAATAAAGAAGATAAAATAATACCATCAAGCAGTTTATCTCGTAGTTTAAGTGTCAGTGATTTAACATCTCATTGCTTATAAAAACTTATGCTCTCTGCCTTGCAGAAGATTTGCAATATTTTTGTAATGCTTCAAGAAAATTAATATCGCTACAGTGAGTAATATAAGGAATAACTCCTTTTGAAAAAAGAAAGATGCTATAACAGCTGCTGCAGTAGCAGCCAAGGAAGCAAGAGAGGAGTACCGAAAGATAAAAAATACTATTAGCCAGACAAATACAAATGCTAATGCTATAGAAATGTTAAGTGCTATCAAAACTCCCAAAGTTGTTGCAACTCCCTTTCCTCCATTGAACCTTAGCCAAATAGGAAAGATATGCCCTAGAACTGCTAAAATTGCAGATACATATATATAAAAATCGTTATTATCACAAAATTGTTGTGCTGTATAAACTGCGATAAACCCTTTAGAGGTATCCAGAAATAACGCAATAGCAGCAAGAAATTTATTTCCTGTCCTTGCAACATTTGTAGCGCCAATGTTTCCTGAACCTACTTCTCTTAAATTTATACCATTTATTTTTGCAATAATTAAGCTAAACGGTATTGAACCTAGTATGTAGGATAATATAAGAATTATATATTTCTCCATTATTCTAGCATCCTCTCTCTTGTCATCCCAGTGCGTGACACTGGGATCCAGCGAACTTTATTCGCAAACGAATCTAGTAGATAAATATAAAATTTTACATTAAAATATAACACTACGGTGGAACTATATGCAAAATAGATCCCAGTGTCACGCACTGGGATGACAAAAGGGAATTTTGCTATGAAAAGAAGATGGCACTGGAATGACATCTGTTGTTGTACCTTCATATGCCAGAATTTAATTAATTTTATTATTCCTTAGCCTTTTTAGATAACATTGGACTTCATTGTTAATCTGATTGCTAAACAGTATAAGTGCTGTCATATTGATGAGTGCTAAACAAGAGAATAAAGCCCCACCAATATTAGCAATAGCCATTATATCTTTAGACAAACCTGACAAAAATGCAACTACTACCACCGCTATACGATATATTACTACACTTTTTACACCAAACAAATACAGCCATCCCATTTCACAACAATATACAAATGAAATTACTGAGGAAAACGCAAACAAAGGCGCAGCGATGGTTAAAAGTATAGGAAACCAAGAAGAAACTGTTTCAAATGCTTTTTGGGTGATCAATATTCCCTCGCCAATGCCGGTCTGGTATGCACCTGTTATTACTATTGTTATTCCTGTCAAGCAACAAATTAACATTGTATCAAAGCATGGTTCTATCATCGCAACCAGCCCAGTTCTAACTGGCTCCTCATCTTTAGCTACAGCGTGAGTAATTGAGGCAGAACCAACACCTGCTTCACTAGCAAAAATTGCTCTTTGAATTCCAGCAACAAATGCTCCTACTACTCCTCCACCAACAGCATTGAAGTCTATCATACTGGAAAACAATGTTTTCAATGTATTGCTAAAATTGTGAATATTGAATGCAATGATTGTGACACAGCTCAAAATATATATGAGTGACATAATAGGAACTAGTGCAGAAGATACTCTAGCTATTCTCCTTATTCCACCGATAATTACCAGAGCAAGTAACGTAGAAATTATGGAAGAGAGAAACCAAGGATGACCATCTATCCAATTTGAATAGCCAGATAATATCGAAACCATTTGGTTAGTCTGAAATGCCACACTTCCACCAAGACCTGATAATATAAAAAACACTGCATATATTGCAGCTAGGACAATACCAAGTTTCTTAAATCCAAATTTCTCTAGTCCATTTCTTATATATTGAAAGGGACCACTGAATAACTGCTCCTGGCCTTCTGTTCTGTGTCTGAATGCTAAAGTTACTTCAGCAAACTTTGCAGACATACCAAAAAAACCTGTAATCATCATCCAAGGTACCGCTCCTGGCCCTCCCATTGAAATTGCGATTGCAACACCAGCAACAGTTCCAAGGCCTACTGTGCTTGACAGCGCGGTTACAAATGCCTGAAAATGCGTAATGTGACCATCATGATGATCTGTGTCATATTTTCCACATAAAATAGCGAACGCATGCTTAAACATCCTTATGTTGAGAAATCTAAAACGTAGTGTTAGAAATATATAACCAAAGGCCAATAAAAGAATTATAAACGGTACGTGAAAGATCTTGAAAAACAACACTTCATTCATGAAGTTGCTTACTCCATTTAATGCAGTGTCATAACTTTTATGAAAAATTGAAGCAGCGTATACATCATTAAATGGTAGGCAAAATAACACCATATAAAGCATTCTATAAATCATGTTTAATACCTTTTGTAATAAGAGTCTATTGTATTTAAGACTTCCCTTCTCAGTAGATATATCACAACAGCATTTGGGATCATAAGGCACATAAACAGGCTATCACCTAAATAAGATATAAATTCTATATTTTTTGATATACAGCTGATATACACTGAACCTACTATAAAAAACTGAAACAATATCAGTACTTTTTTGTTACCAAATAAGTACACTAGGGCAACTTCACAGTAGTAATAGTAAGCTATTATTGTGGAAAATGCAAAGGAAAACATTATCAGCGGAAGAGCTAGCTTGCTAAATAAAGGCAAGCCTGTTGAAAATGCTGAGCTAACTAACGTAATATCACCTACGGTATTAGTGCTATGCATATCGGTGATAATTATCACAATACCAGTCAAAAATGAGACTAATATTGTGTCTACAAATGGTGCAATCATTGCAACACTTCCAACTTTAACTGGGTCTTTCTCTTTTACAATCGAATGTGCTATAGCTGCTGTTCCAGTACCTGCTTCATTAGCAAACACTGACCTTCTTACCCCTGCTATTAATCCACTCAATACTCCACCTCCTATAGCTGATTTGTTAAAGATATCTTGAAATATTATAGATAGAGCATTCAGTAGATTATTTCCGTTTACACAGATTAAATATATACACATGCCTATATATAACATTATCATGATCGGCCCTAAACCTGTTGCAACTAAAGCAATTCGCTTTATTCCTCCCAGTATTACAATTAATACAAATAGCGAGATAATAACAGATGTGTTGTATTCAAATAAGTTACTTGACAACGCTGCAATTTGATTTGCCTGAAATGGTATGCCGCCTAGAATCATTGCAACAAGCAGCATAACTGCGTAGATAAATGCAAGGAATTTGCCAGTCTTCATAAATCCAATCTTTGCAAGTCCATGTTCCATATAATAAAAAGCCCCACCAGTTGTGTTTTCAGAGCGATGAGTAAATGCAAGCACTACTTCAGCAAATTTTATTGACATGCCAAGTACCCCGGTAATTATCATCCAAAAAACTGCACTTGGCCCCCCTATTGTAATAGCTATTGCAACTCCTGATATTGTTCCAAGACCAACTGTTCCTGAAATTACCGTTGCAAATGCCTGAATGTGGGTGATTATGCCGTTATTATTATGGCTCTCTAGGTTGAATAGTGTTTGTATCCCATGTTTGAACAACCTAAAGTTAATGAATTTGAATCGAATCGTACAAAAAACCCCAGTTGCAATTACCCAAATAATTATAAATGGTATGTTGAATATCTTTATATATAAAAAAGAGTTTAATAGATCAGTTACTTTTATAATCATGCTGCTCACTATTTTTTATATAGCTGACTAGTTTTATATGCGTAATGTATATAAAGTCCGGTACTTATTGGAATAGTCAAGATATAAACTGCACCTAAAATTGGTAGTGTTATCCAGGGCTTACTTATAAAAAATATGATCAATATTCCAAAAAATGACACAAATATATAAGATAAACTTTTAGGGACATAAATGTATTTTGCAGAGAAAGTTGGAATATGACTTATCGAAAAAAATGAAATGGCCAAAAAGTAACAAGCTGTATTCTTTACGTTAAAAAATTGCTCTATAAGAAGTAAATATTCACTTTCATGAGATTGAAAGGTAATAATTATTGGAAACAGAACAAGTAAAGCGCATACAGGAGCTGGAACACCAGAAAAGAAAAATTTTTTCCAGTATACTTGCTCTAAATGTAGCGAAACATTGAATCTTGCAAGTCTTATTGATATGCAGATTACATATATCATTACTAAAATCCATCCTACAACTTTAATTTCATTTAACTTCCAAAAATATAAAAGAAAAGCAGGTGCTGAACCAAAATTTAGAAAATCTGCAAAAGAATCGAGTTGTGCTCCAAAATCGCTAGTTGATTTTAAAATTCTGGCTATCCTGCCGTCCATTCCATCTATTATTGCTGCAATGATAATAAAAATTGCTGAAAATTCCCATTGTTCATTAAATGTGAATTTAAGTGAAGTAAGGCCAGCACATAAACCTAATAAAGTTATAAAGTTTGGGAATAACTTGGTAATAGGTAAAAATTTACTGTTACTTTCATCGTTATTCATATAACATCAAAAGTAAGCTTCTCTTGTTTATTAAAATCTGCTATAACTGTCTCACCGCCAATAACAGTTTGCCCTTCTGAAACTCTTACTTCTATTCCAGCGGGAATATAAATATTTACTCTGCTACCAAATCTTATAATTCCAAATCGTTCACCTGCTTTTACGCTCTGAGATGTCCTCAAATTACAAACAATGCGGCGTGCAATAAATCCAGCTATTTGCTCTACAATGATTTCTTTTCCCTTCTCATATTCAATCGCAATAACCTGCTTTTCATTCTCATTACTAGACCTATTGCTTATTGCGGAAACAAACTTGCCTTTTTTATAACTCATTTCCTTTATTGTACCAGATATTGGTATACGATTAACGTGGACATTCAAAACACTTAGAAATATGCTAACAAGCGTAAACTTCCTTTTTTCTTCATTCTCTTCTGATAAAGAGTAACTAACTTCTTCTATCTTTGAAATTACACCATCAGCAGGACTTAATATAAAGTCCTTATTGTTTGGTACAGCTCTTGCTGGATCACGAAAAAAATAGGTACATAATAACGTTGGAAATAAGCAAGTAATTCCAGCTCCCCAAGATATAGAGAATGCTATACATGTTACGATAAAGGAAACAACTATAAATAAATAACCTTCTCTGTTTATATTAGGCAAACCAAGGCACATAATTTATTCTCGATAATTCATTATTAACAATTTATCATTTATAATTTCTCATGAAAAGCTTTTTTTCACTTCTTCACTTTTGGAATGCTTATATAAGCATTGATGGATATTAAATCTTTAATAAAAATTAAAGATTTTTAGCTGTTGTTAATATTATTTTAATAAAAAATTAATAATAATTCTTAATAATGTATGAATCATTATGTTCGTAATTTCGTATGACAGGGGAAATGGAAAAAGATGAATCTCCTTCCTTATACTCTGCAATTCGGATGGGTGATATTGAAGCTACAGAGCTGCTAATAAAGTTTGGTGCAAATGTCAATGATAATTATGAACGTAATCGTACACCACTACATATTGCTATCGGGTATAAGCAGTTTGAAATAGCGAAATTGCTGATAAATAACGGAGCAAACGTTAACGCAAAAACTGAAAATCATGGCAAAGATGACTTAACACCAATGCACCTTGCAATTTTTGCAAACACGCCAGAGTTTATAGAATTGCTAGCTAGCAATGGTGCGTCAATTGATGAAAGAGAAAGCACTGAAGGACATACACCTTTTCACCTTGCTGCTTTATATGGAAATAAAAGTGTAATACAAGCCTTAGTTGATAAGGGACAGAATATTGAAGATATTGATAATAATGGGCGTACAGCTTTATTTTTAGCTATTAGGCAATGCACTGGAGCAGAGGGTGATAGCAGAATAGAAGTTATCGAGTATTTGATAAATAAACTCAAAGCAGACATAACGAAAAAAGATAATAATAACAACACAATACTTTTTCCTGCTGCTAATAATTGTCCTGGAAAGGTAGTAAAATTCATTATTGAACAATATGTAGAAAGTTTTGGTAAAGACAAATTAAAAGATTTTATCAATCACAAAAATAAAGCTGGTATGGATGCTTTGGATATTGCGCTCAACAGCGGAAATGAAGAAGCCATTGAAGTACTTAGCTCATATGGAGCAGATATCGAGAATAAAGCAACTCCCAAGATTACTGTAGAAAAACCAAATAGTACCTTAGATGGAGCAGAAAGTGTAGAAGTGGTATCCCCAATCAAGCAAAAATAAAAGCAGCTCTAAATTTCTTGCTTTATTTAAATTCTTTCTATAGCATGATGTATTAATGTTAGAATGGGGGTGTGTTATGTTTGCAGGTCAAAATAATAATCAACAGCAAAATAGAAATAGAGTACAGGCTTTAATAGAAAGAGTGCAAAATGCTTACAACAACACTAATAAAATTAAAAGTTCATTAATATAGTTTTATTAGTAAGTATGATTCCTTCATTTTTTCTTCTTGTACAGCTCTCTTTGTATTTATCATTAGTAAATTATTTTTTCAAACCAAGGGAAAATGAAAAAAGATTATCAGCGTGGCCAAAAAATGTTATTAGAATAACATTAAGCATTTTTTTAATTATAAACATTATTAATTCCTGTGTGCTTTTGGTACTGCCTATATTGTGCTTATGGTTGCTAAACAAATCACTCATTGAAGAAATACAGCAGTTTAACGATTTAATACAACAAATTCCAGAGGAAGAAAGGCCTATTTTCTTTCAAGATTTAGCAGCCATTCCTTTTATGGCACAAACTACTCATGATCCAAGTGCAGTTGCTAGTATAAACTTGAGTGTTGATAGACTCATAGAAAAGTATAAAGAGAATTTAAGCAAAGATGAATTCTATGTACAGCTAAATAGAGGCAACACAACCGACATTGAAGAGTACATCAAACAGTCAAATGAATTTACAGAAGGCGATAAATCTCATGCACTTGAATGCTTAAGATTTATCAATAGAACAGGAGATAATTTTGAAGACAATCATAGTAAGTTAACACTAAAGCAAGCAGCTATTTTGTGTTGGAAAGCCTGCAATGATAGAAATACAGGTACAGAAAATCAAAGAACTCCTTTGAATGATGAAGACATAAAAAACAGAAAAGATATGTTTTTAAAAGGTCTTGTAGACGCTGCAACAACTTACGGTAATCAAGGTCAAAGTTGTGCAGGTGGAACATACAATAAATTATTTGAGTCTTTATCTGGCTTACATCCATCAGTGGTTATTACACTCGATGGAGAAGAGGCTAGAGCAATGATAAAAGAAACGATCACACAAAAATTCCCTGAAATGGCCAGAGCCAATTTCACCAATTTCTCTGGAAAAGAACAAGAAAGGATCCGTAGCGAGTTACCAGAGTTATCATCTGAAACAGTAAGGTATATTATGACTACGCATTCAGCTCTTGAGAGAAGGTGTCAAGAGTTCAGCAATAGATTAAACAATGATAAAAAGAATGAAATATTAGAAGAGTGTATGAGCAACTTATCCTGTGTTGAGCTAGAAAGTCCAATTGAAAGAAGAAGGTAAATTGTATTTGATTGTAGCCATTTATCTTGAAATATGAAGCAGAGTTTTGTATGATTATTTGAACTTAAGTTTATGTATTGAAATAACATGTAAAACCACTCCGTGTAGGTGATACGTTATGTTTTATCTACATGTCAAGGATTCTTCTCTCAACTTAAAGATGTTGCTAATCAGCACATACAAATGTAATATTAATTAATATTTATAAATAAAGCAATTCCATGGAAAGTAACTACAACGCTGACGCAATAAAAATCCTAAGAGGTCTTGATGCTGTGAGAAAGCGTCCGGGTATGTACATTGGTGATACTGATGATGGATCTGGTCTGCACCATATGGTGTATGAAGTTGTTGACAATGCGATAGATGAGTCTTTAGCTGGGTATTGCAGTAAGATTGAAGTTAGCATAAATGAAGATGGTTCAGTTTCTGTAACCGACAACGGTCGTGGCATTCCAACAGACATTCACCCAGAGGAAGGGATATCAGCAGCAGAAGTGATAATGACCCAATTACATGCAGGAGGTAAATTTGACAGCAATACCTATAAGGTTTCTGGAGGATTACATGGTGTTGGAATTTCAGTTGTTAATGCGTTATCGAGTTGGCTGGAATTAACCATCTGGCGCAATAAGAAGGAATATTTCATGCGCTTTGAAGATGGTGAGTCTATTGAATCTTTAAAGGTAATTAATGAAAACACAAATAAAAGAGGAACTAGAGTAACGTTTATGCCATCAACGGGGACTTTTAGTAGTATTGATTTTAGTTACTCCACTCTTGAGAGTCGCATCAGAGAATTGGCATTTTTAAACTCAAATATTGAGATCATTTTGCTTGATCTCCGTAATAAACCACATGTAAAGTCTCATTTTAACGATAGTAAAGAGTCTGAAGATAATTTTGGTACAGCTAATTTTGTACGGTACTTAGACAAAAATAAGACACATGTTACTAAAATTGCCAGCATTAGAGATAATGTAAAAGATCTAGGTACCAGTGTAGAAATATCAATGGAGTGGAATGATTCCTACTATGAGAATATGCTATGCTTCACAAATAATATAAGACAACGGGATGGTGGTACGCATTTGGCAGGGTTTAGATCTGCACTAACCAGATGTATCAATAACTATGCAAACAATGAAGGTTTTTTGAAGAAGGCAAAAGTGAATTTGACTGGAGAAGATGTTAGAGAAGGCTTAACTTGTGTTTTATCCCTCAAGATGCCTGATCCTAAATTTTCTTCACAGACAAAAGATAAATTGGTCAGTTCTGAAGCGCGGGCAGTTGTAGAGAGCATAGTTTTTGACAAGTTGAGTACAATACTTGAAACTGACCCCAAGTTAGCAGCAAGTATAGTAGAAAGAGCGATTAGGTCAGCAAAAGGAAGAGAAGCCGCAAGAAAAGCACGAGAGTTAGTTAAAAATAAAAACAATATTAATATTGCAACTCTACCTGGAAAGCTTGCCGATTGTCAGGAAAAAGTTCCTGAGTTATCGGAATTGTTTATAGTAGAGGGTAATTCCGCAGGTGGTACTGCAAAGCAGGGACGTAATCGTAAAACACAGGCGGTACTTGCTTTAAGAGGGAAAATTCTAAACGTAGAACGTGCAGGGCTGGATCGTATTTTTTCATCTGCAGAAATTGGCTCTCTGATCACGGCAATTGGAGCTGGAATAGGGAGTGAGCACTTCGATATTGAAAAAACTAGGTATCATAAAATTATCATTATGACAGACGCAGATGTTGATGGCTCGCATATAAGAACTTTGATTCTAACTTTCTTTTTTAGACATATGCGTGAAGTAATTGAAAAAGGATATTTATACATAGCGCAGCCACCGCTCTATAAAGTTACAAAAAATGCTAAAGATACTTATATCAAAGATGATGAAACTTTTGAAGAGTATATAGTAAATTCAGCGATTAAAAAATTAACATTAAATGGTGTAGGCAAAGATTTGCGTTTCGTTTTGAATAAGTGCCTCAGTATTTCAAACATTAGCAAAAATTATGATAGGGAAATACCAAAAGATCTCTTAGAATCATTGCTAATTTTAAGCAAAAAGAATGCTCTATTGTCTGCTGATGAGATATTAAAATATTTAAAATTGATGTATAGTGAATATACTTGGGAAGTAGAAGTAAAAGATGAGGAAATTCACATTGCTAAATTGTTTCAAGGGTTAGCAGACAAATATGTATTCTCGCTTAGTATGCTTGAAAGCAAAGAAATACGGAATATATTGAGTTCTCTTGATAACATAATTGATTTATTTGATGGTGATTCATTTTTACAGTCGCAAGAAACTGAAATAAAAATAAAGTCTCCAAGTGCACTTGCAAAAATAGTGATGGATTATGGTAAAAAAGGTTTAACTCTGCAGAGATTTAAAGGCCTTGGTGAAATGAATGCTGATCAGCTTTGGGAAACTACACTCAATCCAGAAACTAGAACTCTGCTAAAAGTTGAAATAAAAGATTGTGAAGAAGCAGATAGCATATTCTCGGTGCTAATGGGTGATATAGTTGAACCACGTCGTGACTTTATAAATAACAATGCACTTAACGTGCATGATGTTGATATTTGATTTTAGAAACGCTAAACCCTTATGGCTTAGCATTGTGTGCCAAACTGGCTGTTTAAAACGTACTACTAACTAATCCATTTCAGAAATCTGAATTGATCTCGGTTGTATTCCCGTTTTCGATCATAAATATATAGATTTTCTGTCCTATTGTTGTTATAATTAATGCCTCGCTAAATTGAATATTAATGAATGAATTGAGAAGGCTCACTATTACAGAGATGCATGATGGACTAAGGCGGGGGGATTTTTCTGCTGTTGAGCTTGTAGAAACGCATGTTAGTGCAGTTGAAAATGAGCAACTAAATGCATTTGTAACAAAAACCCCAGAAATCGCGATAAAAGCTGCTAAAATAGCAGATGAATACTTTTTGAAACAAAAAGATAATATTTCATCACTTATGGGCATACCAGTTGGTGTTAAAGATTTATTCTGTACACAAGGAATAAAAACAACAGCATGCTCAAAAATGCTGGAAAATTTCATCCCGACTTATGAATCTACGGTATCTAATGTGCTTTTAAAAAGTGGAGCAGCCATGCTTGGTAAACTTAACATGGATGAATTTGCTATGGGCTCTGCGAACACAAATAGCTATTTTGGTCCTGTTAAAAATGTATGGATTAGAAAAAGTGACGGAGAAAAAGTTGTTCCTGGTGGATCATCTGGTGGATCTGCAGCATCAGTTGCTGGGTTTTTATGCGCTGGAGCATTAGGAAGCGATACTGGTGGGTCTGTACGTCAACCAGCAGCTTATTGCGGAGTAGTGGGAATAAAGCCAACTTATGGAAGGTGTTCGCGTTTTGGTATGATTGCGTTTGCAAGTTCTCTCGATCAAGCAGGAGTAATTACTCGTTCCGTTTCTGATTCAGCGTTAATGCTGGAAACAATTTGTGGCTATGATGAAAAAGATTCAACATCGAGCGAAAGACCAGTGCCTAAATTCTCTAATCTTATAAATGGTGATATCAAGGGTAAGCGCATTGGTATACCAAAAGAATATAGAATGGATGGAATTTCAGAAGAAATCGTTCATCATTGGGAAAAAGTTTCTTCCAATTTAAAAGAAAATGGTGCTGAAGTTGTTGACATTACTCTGCCTCATACTAAATATGCGATACCGGTTTACTATCTAATTTGTTCTGCTGAAACTTCATCTAATCTTGCTCGCTATGATGGTGTACGTTACGGATTTAGGGTTGATGCTGATACCCTTGAAGAAATGTATTCGCTAACAAGAGCAGAAGGTTTTGGTAAAGAAGTGAAAAGGAGAATTTTAATTGGTTCTTGTGCGCTTTCTTCAGATCATTACAATGAGTATTATGAAAAAGCACAGTGCATTAGGGCATTAATCAGAAATGATTTTACAAAAGCGTTTGAAAAAATAGATTACATACTTGTGCCATCTGCTCCAACAGAAGCTTTTGGCTTAAATGAAAAGCCAGACCCGCTAATTATGTGCATCAATGATGTGTTTACCGTGCCGGCAAGCTTAGCAGGGTTACCTGCTATTTCTGTTCCTGTTGGACTTTCCAATGAAGGCTTACCACTTGCTTTGCAAGTAATTGGAAATTATTACGATGAAGCTGGAATATTAAATATGGCAAGTGTGATAGAGCAAAATTGTGGCAGAATAGTTAATTCCCTTACGTAATATGTTTTCTTATAGTAACTATAGCATTATGATTATTTTGGCTATAGGAAACAAGAGCTTGATTTTTATAGCTAAATAACAGACTATCAAAGGCACACATAAATATCTACAATGAAAGAAAAAACTTTCACAATCATTGATGGTTATGGTTTTCTTTTCAGGGCTTACTATGTCTTACATCATTTAACTACCACAGCTGGTATTCCAGTAGGTGCTGTGTACGGTTTTCTTAATATGGTTCTGAAGTATATTCCCCATTCGGACTACTTAACTATAGCACTTGATTCTGGCAAAAAAAATTTCAGGCACAGTTTGTATTCTGAGTACAAAGCAAACAGAGTAACACCTCCTGAGGATCTAATTCCACAATTTACAATACTGAGAGAAGCGGTAGAAGCTTTTAACTTTAGCTATGAAGAGATTGAAGGCTATGAAGCAGATGACATAATTGCAACACTAGCTGCAAAATATGCCAACCACGAAGACTTTAAAGTAGTAGTAGTCTCATCAGATAAAGACTTATTTCAACTTTTGAATTACAACATTCTAATATTTGATCCTATCAAAAATATATACGTAGATGAAAAACAAGTGATAGAAAAATTTGGTGTAAATTCAAATAAGCTTCTTGATTTATTTTCTCTAACTGGAGATGCATCTGATAACATTCCAGGCGTTCCAGGAATAGGGCCAAAGACTGCAGCTAAATTACTAGATGAATTTGATTCATTGGATAACGTTATAGAAAACATCAATAACATTGAGCAAACAAGAGTTCGTAATATTCTTACTGAGCATAAGGAAAAAGCACTAATTTCAAGAGAACTTTTGTCACTATGCAAAAAAGTAGATCTTCAACATGATATTGTAAAATATGAAGTCCATCCTCCAAATATGGAAAAATTGTTATCCTTTTTGAAGAAATATGAATTTAATTCATTGATAGGAAAAGTAGAAAAGCTCTTTTCTTATAGTGGATCTAGCACAAAAGAGAAAATAGAATATAGTAGTGAAGAATTAGAAAAATTTTTGGAGTATTGCAGATATGAAGGTAAAATTGCAATTCATTGCCACTTTGAAAACAATAGATTGAATAAAATCTCCTTATCTTGTAGTGAGGATAATATTTTCTACATAGATCAAAGCTGCCTACAAGATGCACTTACTATAATAAATTCAACTTTATTTTCAAATGGGGTGCTTAAAATAGTACATGATATTAGAAAGATCAGAGAAATATTTCCTACAATAGAGAGAGTGCTAGGCTCAATTGATGACCTGATGATCATGTCATACAGCCTTGACACAGGTAAGCATGATCACAGCATTCCAAACATAATTGCACACAATTTAAGTAAAAATGTAGAAACTTTCTCGGCAAAAATTTTAATAGCGATCCATGAGAAACTGACACAAAGATTATTTCAGGAAAAACTTTTTACGATTTACGAGCGCTTTGATAGACCTCTTATGAAAGTAATATTTGATATGGAGCAAAATGGAATACTGCTCAATATTCAAAAACTACAGGAATTGTCTGATAAGTTTGAGCAGCTAATTGCTGTACTTGAAAACGATATACATAATTTAGCAGGAGAAAAATTCAACATTGCATCGCCAAAACAATTAAGTGATGTTTTGTTTAATAAAATGGAGCTAAGTAAAAAGAAAAAGTCAAAATCTGGGTCTTATAGCACAAACTCTGAAGTTCTAGAGGCACTTGAAGAGGAGGGGATAGAAATCGCAGGTAAAATTTTAAGTTGGCGACATTCAAGTAAATTAAAGGGTACCTATACTGACGCGTTAATAAAACAGGTTGATTCGCTTGATGGTAGGATACATACAAGCTTTTCAATCACTGTGACTGCAACTGGAAGGCTGAGCTCTAGCAATCCTAATTTACAAAATATTCCTATCAGAAGCGAAGAAGGTAGTCTTATCAGGCAAGCGTTTATTGCGCCAAAAGGGTGCAAGATAATTTCTGCCGACTATTCGCAAATAGAATTAAGACTCCTGGCACATGTGGCAGATGTTGCGGCATTTAAAGAAGCTTTTGCAAATAGGGAAGATATTCATGATATTACCGCAAGACAAGTTTTTGGAGTTCGAGAAATAGATGAGCAATTAAGACGCAAAGCAAAAACCATTAATTTTGGAATTATATATGGAATTAGTCCATTTGGCCTTGCAAAGCGACTTGGAATTACCTTTCAAGAGGCTGCTGAATACATTAATTATTATTTTTCTTGTTACCCAGAAATAAAGGTCTATACGGAAAAAGCAGTATCTATTGCTAGACAGCATGGTTATGTAGAAACTTTGTTTGGCAGAAGATGTTTTGTAAGAGACATAAATAATAAAATTCCTTATCTAAGACAATTTGCAGAAAGGGCAGCAATCAATGCACCGCTGCAAGGAACCGCCGCTGATATAATAAGACGTGCAATGATTCAGCTTTTTGATCAATTGAAAACAGGTAAAATAATCCTCCAAGTCCACGATGAGCTACTAGTTGAAGTAGAGGACGACAAGGTACAAGAAACAGCAAAACTTATGAAAGACGTAATGGAAAATGCGATAGAAATCTCTATACCACTTGAAGTAGAAATAAAAATTAGCGACAACTGGGGCTTTTCTTAATTATGTTGCACACTCTAAGAACATATCTTGAAAGGACCTAAGTAGTATCTGTTCAGATGCATGGCTAATGTGTAAATATTGAAGTAAAAATAATGTCATTCCAGTGCTTGACACTGGGATCCAAATTGCTCACAAGCAACCTAATCATAGATATTAAAAGCAACGCTTTCAATGAGACTACAAAAGGCTGGATTCCAGTGTCAAGCACTGGAATGACACCTTGTTGTTGTAGATTCACTTTTACCTTATTTTGCCACACCCCTGAACGGATGCCTTGAGTAGTTAATTTCGTAAGTATAATAGTAGTCATATTAAAGAGTTATTGAAGTAAGGAGAGCACGCTCATACGTCACGCAAACAACGTTTGGGAATAATCTAAGGTTCTGTGATATCAGCAGCTTTCTTGGCAATAACATCCCGCTTTCAGTAAATAGTGATTTTGTAATTTTCCTATATATTAGAAAAATTTTTATTTTAATTAGTGTTAAACCATAGGCGCCTATTGATTTTTAGCTAAAGTAAAG
This sequence comes from Wolbachia endosymbiont of Nasonia giraulti, assembly GCF_048054155.1. Classification (NCBI taxonomy): domain Bacteria; kingdom Pseudomonadati; phylum Pseudomonadota; class Alphaproteobacteria; order Rickettsiales; family Anaplasmataceae; genus Wolbachia; species Wolbachia endosymbiont of Nasonia giraulti. The sequence goes on along the minus strand of NZ_JAFEVH010000008.1, from coordinate 24,165 downwards.
GTCAAATATCTGGAATTCTGGACATAAAATCCCCCTGTGTGAAAAAGATTAGAAAAAAGTGCAGCGCACATACGACAGAAATTAAGCACACTTACATGCTCTGAAGAATACGCTTTTTGATTAAAAGCTTGACTGAAAAGTCTGCAGACAAAGATAGATCTTGAGCTCTTAAAATATCTCTAACTGTAATTATAATCAGATTTAAAATATATGGAAGCAATTTTTTACGTTCCCTTATCACTTATATCATTTGTTACTCTTCTATTTTTTGCTTTATTCTTTTCTTTTTTCCCTTTCAAGATAGGTTCTAAGAAATTTGAACTAATGTGAAAAATATGCTATAATTAAAACATAGGTTAGTACGAATAGATCATTATGACAGTTCCAAAAGCAAAAAATAAGCCTTTAGAGTCATCTACTCAGGTGAACGGGCAAAATGAGATGCTCTTCAAGAAGGAACATAAGGAAATTTACGATTACTTTGTAAAAGTATTAGAAGTTAAAGCCAAATTAAGGGAGAACAAAGGAATAACTGATTATTTTATATCAGCTTATAAGGACATACTACTTAATAATGTCAATCCAAAAGATATAAAATCACTCAGTGAGGAGAATTTTTGTCAGTTTTTACTTTCTGTATTTAAAGAAGTTAGAGAGAAAAAGTTAGCGAACAAAGAGAATGTCAAGAATGTTGAAATAAAGAAATTAGTAGATGATTGTGTAGCTGATATACGTGGTACAGAAGCTAAGGATTCACTAATAAAACTTGTTGGGTTACCATTGGGAATAAAAATAGACCCGAAAAATATTTCTGGCTCCTTTATGGATGGAGTGAAAGAAAAAATACCATTTTTAGGTGGGGATAAAAAAGAAGAGGATGAACCACTACTTAGTGATGAAGAGATGGTAACAAAGTTCTTACGTAAAGTTTTTCTTCCTATTCTTTTTTCCATTGCTTCAATATTAATTTTTGGTCCTACTACACTTGCGATAGTTGCTGCTGTTATTGGTACAATATTTGCTGTAAAGGGAGGAGTTGAGGTTCTTTTTTCAAATAATAGTCCAGGTACTTTATATGACCCTAGCTCACCAGATAAAGATGATACAGAAAAGAGAGCAAAATTGAATGAAAAAATTCACAAGGGTATTGATGATATTTTAAAAACCCCAATTGAAAGCTCTCTTGAAACAATTGCTGACGGGAGTAAAAAGCAACCTACTCTGGAACAAGCTCCTCAGGTAGGAAATAAAGGGGGTGAGCAGCTTACTATGCTTGATGGAAAAATTACTATAGATCAGCCAGCCAAAAGCACAGAAAAGACAGCAGTCAAGTAAGACCTATTTGCCAAAGGTGAATTGTGTAATAGGTCTTTTATTGTTTTATAACACATACAACGGGAGTATGATCAGATGGGTTTTCTAGTTTACGCAACCTATCATCTATGTAACATATTTCCAATTTATCTGCAGCTTGTGGCGATAATAGCATATAATCTATTCGCATTCCTTGATTGTTTCTGAGTGAATTGCCTTGATAATTCCACCAAGTGAATTGTTGCAAATTTGGGTGAGATATTCTAAACGCGTCTTTAAATCCAAGATTCAAGATTCCTCTTAACTTCTCACGCTCTTTTATATGAAAGCACACTTGGCCATTTAATAAATTTGAATCAAAAACATCAATTTCATCCAGTGCAACATTATAATCGCCAGCTATGATGGTTAACTCTTCATTCTTCAACAAAGTGCCCATCCTTTCATATAGGTTATCAAAAAACTTGAGTTTATACTCAAACGTATGAGAGTCTGGGCTTTGACCGTTTGGAATGTATACACTTCCTACCCTTACCTTATTGTTGGTGTGTTTTATCACACACTCTATATAACGTGCTTCTTGATGACTTTCCACAATATCAATTTTAAACTTCTCCAGTATTGGATATTTAGATAAAACACAAACGCCATTTCTTGCAACCTGTCCATAGATAGCATATTCATATTCTAATTCTTCTATTTCTGCATAAGGAAATTGCTCTTCCGTACATTTTATCTCTTGCAGCAAAACTATATCTATCTGACTATCAACTATAAAACTACAAAGTTGGTTAATTCTTTTACGTATGGAGTTTACATTCCAAGTTGCAATCTTTAGCATCAACAATCCTTATTAATTATATCAATTAAACTCTCCCCTGTAGGCAACCTCGATGTTATAATTTTTTTCCACTTGATTAACTTTAAACTATCAGCAATGTTTTTACTCATGGTATATGCAACTGTATTATTCATCACAGGAGATAGCCCACTTTTTAGAACTAATGAACAAAATACCCTTGCAGTTTGTGAGGAAAAAAAAGCAACGCTATCAATTTTACCGTCCAATAGTAAATTTTTACACCTATTAGTTAGACTCCTTTTAGTAATTGTTTTATAGAGTACAACTTCTCTTACGTTAAAACCTTCTTCAGATAATCTCTTTTTTAGGTCACATGATACTTCTTGTCCCCTTATATATAAGAACTTTATTGTATTTGAATAATGAGATTTTATGAATGATATCAGACCATCAACGTTGCTGTCTGCTGAGATTATATCGGAAAATCCCAAATTTTTTGCAGCCTGCATAGTTGAATTACCAACCGTAATAATTGGAAAGCCATACTCTTTACATATTTGACTGAAAGCCTTTACACTGTTTTTACTTGTAGATATCACAACGTCAAATTCATACGTAGATATATCAGGATTTAAGTACTTTATTGTGAATACTGGCTCTATAAAAACTTTGTATCCATATTTTTTTAGCGTGCTTCTTGTGCTCAACGAATCTAATAAAGGCCTTGTCAATAAAATAGACTTCATTCTGGTTTATTTCACTAGCAGTAAAATAATATCCCTTATACACAAATTATTGAATAAAAACTTTTATTTTTTAAGTTTCTTGCGTAACCTATGAAAAAGGCAAGAGAAACTCAATAGTTGGCCTAGTAATAAAAAATTGATCATAAACAAGCGAATGTTTTTGATCAAATGAAGGGAACGTTCAAAAAAGTGTGTCAAACCGAAAAAAAAGTAAT
>NZ_JAFEVH010000008.1:0-20688 GCF_048054155.1 Wolbachia endosymbiont of Nasonia giraulti | reverse complement strand
AGTTGAATTGAAAATGCGGTTTGACACACTTTTTTGAACGTTCCCTGAAGGAACTTTGAGAGCTCATTATTAAGCTGTAATCACAGTTCCCTGATTTTGCTGTGTCACGTTTACTTCATCCAATTTATTCCCTATCTTGAATTCAATATCCTTGAAAAACCTATCCCACATTCCATGCAAATGCTCTTCTACTTTAGGCCATACATCATTTTTAAATGTCGTTCCATCATCAGAAAATAAATTGCCTAAAAAGCCTCCAACTCCTTCATAACTTGATTGAAAATGTTGAAGAAATGTTTCTACTTCCTTATGAGTATCATGCGCCACACTCAACGCTTTTCCCTCTGCGCTCTTATCCCCATGCATTGCAACGGCAAGACCTGTTTTAATATATCCCAAAACCTGTCTTAACAGCTTTCATAGGCTGGAGCCATGAACTCTTATCGCTTTTTGGTACATTATTTACTATATTTTCCACCAATCTGTTTATTAAAGGAGACAGTAAATCTTGACAAAAGTGTTTGATATTATCTTTTGTTTTAATTACAGGACTTTTTATGAACTTTTCTGCCAAATAGTACTCAAGTTCTGCTCTCCCTAGTAACTTCTTAATTGCTTCTTCATCAAGAATTTCATGCTCGAATGCTTTAAGTAAATCATCTTCTATTATTGCAAATTTTATTTTTTCACGAGATTCCAGTTCTTCTCTATAATCATTTTTTGTTTTTTCATTTATCAACAATCCTTTTTCTTCTAATTCTAACTGTTTTAATGCTTTCAGAATTTCTTGGTTATTTTTCAAGTGCTTCTCTATTAATTTTGTACTTGGATGCTTTTCTCCTTTTATCTTTCGCTCATCTTCTAAGTACTTATTTAAATCCTTACTCCCTTCTATTATTTTTCTCAATAGCATAGGTTGTTCAGGTCTTTTTAAGTATTTTTCAATTCTCACTCGATGTGAATTAATCTTTTCTACTAGATCTGGTGCCTCCCTTTCTAATAACTTACATGAATTCTCTATACCCTTTGCTTGACTTTTAAACAAATCTTGCGTTTTACGTTTCGTTATTTCTAAATACATCTTTGCTATAAAAGCATTCACTTTACCTGAAGCTTCTTCTAAACTTTCCCCATTCAAAGGACCTTTTATCTCCTCTTCTAAATCTCGAAACTGGTCTATTAAGCTTAGTATTCCTAACAGGCCTAACTCACCCTTAGCTTTTTTCATTACTGATTCTACTAGCCTTCGCTCAACTTTTTGATCACCATACTCGAACTTAAAAAGACCTTCTAATTTCCTTTTTAAATCATCGTTTGTTAAGTTGTTTTTCCCTTCATCATATACTTCTTTCAATTTTTCGCGTACTCTAATATATCTTTCTCGTCCTTCTTCTTTTAAATCCTTAATTCTCTTTTCAGCATTATTTAGAGCTTTTTCTGTTTCTCCAGGATTTATACCCTTATAAACATCAGTTATTGTTTTCTTAGTTATCCTACCTTCTTGTATAAATCGTTCCCATTCTGCTTTAAATACAGGAAGTGCATCATCACTTATATCACCTACTTTCATAAGGGACTCTAGCCGATCATCTTCATCAGTCAAATTACGTGACTCCTTTATTTTTAGTTCTTTCAAATCTTTGATTATCACTTCTTTCTCATTTGGTAATTCCTTACCTTGATTCTCCAGTTCTTGTTTCACTAAAGTATTTTTTAGCTCATCTTCCAGTGAAAAATCTTCTCCCCGTCTATTTTGCTGAAACTTAATTGCTTGTATAAAGGCAACTTGATAAGCATTTTCTATTAAGTGAGTTGTCAACTTAGAACCTATACTATCCACCACTTTTAACCTGAATTCGTCCAACAATTCCTTCAATTTATCATATGTAATATCTTTCTTTTCTAACTTTATCAGCTCTTCCATAGTCTTTGCGAATTCCTGAATAGAAGTTGCAAGTACATCCTTGATTTCATTGCGTAAGGGCTTAAGACCATTTTTTAAATTGATGTTAGTTGACAATTTCAGTACGATGCTATGCTCTGAATCCCGTGTCACATCAAACCACTTGTTATTTTCATTTTCATACAAATCTCTAAGCAATCGTTTAAATTGCGGTGGAAATTTTACTTCCATATCCCATGCAATATTTGGCTCAGAAACTTCCTTTTCACAAAAAGACACCTCAATATTTTGATGCTTATTAGAATACTGCCCCATACTTATTTTAAGAGCAGCAACTAAAGAGTGAGATAAATCTCTATTTAAAAGATAAAAAGTAGCCAAAGCAACTGTTGCAGGAACGATTAAGGCTACAAGTACAGTTACATTAACAAAAATTGCTATTGCAGCAAGAGCTCCGTATGCCAATCTTTTTGGTACACCGGTTTCACTCTTTTTTGTCTTATCTTCCCCTACACCTTCTTGTGTCTTGCTATTTGCTTTAAATCTACTGTATATGACTAACCCTAGTGCAGTAAAAGCAATATAAGGGAGCATTAAAACTGACAGAGCTAAATTTAATACTTTCTTCTCTGGGCAAGCTCTGTTTATCTCTTTCAATATTTCGCTTGACATATTATACCAGGAGGTAAAAAAGTCAGAATTATAACCTTTATAATGAAATATACTGAGTGGGATATTAAAATCAGTTAACCAATTCTGCTTACTTACAGCATCAAAAAACTCTTCTTCCTCTTCTGAATTAGCAAGACCTAAATCATTCCCTTCTTCTACATTAGAAACATCTTCCATAGCATCAAAAAACTCTTCTTCCTCTTCCAAAGCAACATTGGAAATAGATTCTACTTTACCTAAACCATCACTGTTGTTATTTAAATCAATAACTTCTCTATGACCATCTGCAACAACTTGATTCATATCACCACCCTACTTAAAGTAATTTAAGTATAGCATAAACATTACTAACTTTGCAACTTTATTAACTTAATACCAACTGTCAAACCTTGGTATTCCTTAAAATAGAAATCGGCCTCGATCTCTTTATTAGTGTCCAAAGATAAGGCAAGGGTCTGCTCTTTTATATATTTATTCCATGTAGTTATTGCTTCCTTAATTTTTTCATCTTCTGTTTTTATTGTTACTCTAATTCTATCTGATATATGAAAATCAGCTTGTTTTCTAGTTTCTTGAATAAGCCTCACAACATCTCTCGCAAGCCCTTCTAGAATTAGTTCGTCATTGAGCTCAGTACTCAGAACAACAATCCCTTTATTGTTATCAAATACAGAAGAATATTCACTGTCTGCTTTTAACAATAGTTCATATTCACCTTTTTCTATAGTATAGTTCTCTGTTTCATCCCCCAGAAATATTTGCTCATTCTCAATTTGCTTCCACTTTTCTTCTTTGACATATTGAACTAGTTTCTTGATTTTATCTGCAATCTTCTTACCAAGTAGCGGAAAATTTAGTTTTAGCTCTAGTGATGCAATATCTTCAAGTCTGTTTACTAATTCTAATTTTTTTACATTTACCTCATCTCTTATTATCTCTTGATATTCATTTTCAAGGAAATCGCAGGAAGAACTATGATAAATGGTCATACTGCCAAGTGGCTGCCTGATACGTATATTAAACGTATTTCTGATGGATAATGCAGAGTTACATATCTCTCTTACCAAATCCATCTTGACAATGAGTTCACTGTCATATCTATCTGATTGTGGAAAATCAGCCAAATGAACAGATGTTTCTTTGTACTTAAGCCCTTGCCATATAGTCTCTGTTATGAGTGGCAACAAAGGAGCTGCAGCTCGAAGCATGTAATAAAAAACTGTGTACAGAACATTATAAGCGTCGGTTTTGTCTTGATCTAAATCACCTTTCCAAAAACGCTCACGACTGCGACGAATATACCAGTTATTTAGCACTTCAAAGAAATCTGTCAGGATTTTGCAAGCCTCCTGGGAGTTATAGTTGTTCATAGAAGCTTGGATACCTTCCACAGCTTCAAAACATTTTGAAATCATGTAGCGATCAATAGTACTTTGATAATCTTGACAAATCTCAGCTTTAATTCCATCTGCATTTGCATACATAGTAAAAAAGTGATAACTGTTCCAAATAGGTTTTATTACGTTTTTTAGAACATCACGCACTAAATTTCCTTCTTTATCGAGTAGTAAATTACCACCGCAAACAATGGAACCAGACAGCATAAGAAAACGCAGCGCATCAGAACCATATTTGTCAAAAACCTCCATTGGATCTGCATAATTATTCAAACGTTTGGATAATTTCTGACCTTTCACATCAAGAACCACACCGTGGCATATGCAATTCTTAAATGGCTCACTATCAAATAAAGCAGTGGAAAGCACAAAAAGCGTATAAAACCATCCTCTTGTTTGTGCTATATATTCAGTGATAAAATCCGCAGGGAAATTACTCTCAAACCACTCCTTATTTTCAAAGGGATAGTGAACTTGCGCGAACGGCATCGATCCAGATTCAAACCAACAGTCAAACACATCAGGCACACGACGCATAACTGATTTTCCTGTTGGATCATCAGGATTTGGTCTTATCAAAGTATCGATAAATGGTCTGTGCAAGTCATCTATTTTAACATTAAAATCTCGCTCTAGTTCTGCTATTGAGCCATACACATCCACTCTTGGATATTTTGTATCGTCTGATTTCCACACGGGAATTGGAGTACCCCAAAATCGATTGCGTGAAATAGACCAATCGTGTGCTCCTTCAAGCCATTTTCCAAATTGACCATCTCTAATATGATTCGGCATCCAATTAATTCTCTTATTCAGTTCTGCCATTCTCCCCTTGAACTTTGTCACAGCAACGTACCAAGAAGGCATAGTGCGATAGATCAAAGGAGTATCAGTTCTCCAGCAGTGAGGATAATTATGAATATGTTGCTCAGTCTTAAACCAACTCCCCTGCTCTTTTAATTTTTTTATTACTGTATCATTGGCATCAAAAACATGAATTCCTGTTAAATCTGAAACTTCAGCAGTAAACTTTCCAGCGTTATCAATTGGACAAACAGCCCGAATATCATGTCTTTGGCAAAGGTAAAAATCTTCTTCACCAAAGCCAGGAGCAGTGTGCACAACACCAGTACCACCTTCTGCTGTAACATAATCGGCAATGAAAACACGGAACGCATTTTTTGTATCTTTAAAGTAATCAAACAGTGGTTTATAGGAAAGACCTGCAAGATCACTCGCTTTAAGTTTTGTATTACAGTTTTCATATTGAATATTGCTTTGTTCACAGTGGCTGACAAATTTCTCTAAATAACTTTCAGCAAAGATGCAGACTTCACCATTTACTAACACCATACAATACTCAATATCCTCCCCTACTGCCAGTGCGAGGTTGCTTGGCAACGTCCAAGGGGTTGTAGTCCAAGCAAGCAACTTACATTTTTGTTTAAATTGCTTTGGGTTTTCTAAAAGTTCAAACGCAACAGTTACAGCCTTGCTAGCTTTTTCTCTATAAGCATTATCTAGTCTTGTTTCAAAATTAGAGAGTGGAGTTTCGCACGCCCAGCTATAGGGAACAACGCGTATTGATTCATACACCAGACCTTTATCATAAAGCTGCTTAAATGCCCACATGACCGACTCCATGAATGACTTATCCATAGTCTTATAGTCATTGTGAAAATCTACCCATCTTGCTTGTCTATTTACATACTTCTCCCATTCTGATGAAAATTTCATCACAGAAGTACGGCAATGATTATTGAATTTTTCAATGCCAAACTTCTCTATCTCAGTTCTACCAGATATTCCAAGTTCCTTTTCTGCACCCATCTCAGCTGGTAAGCCATGGCAATCCCAACCAAATCTACGCTCAACCCTTTTTTGCAGCATAGTTTGATATCTTGCAAATGCATCTTTTATAAAACCAGTAAGCAAGTGTCCGTAATGCGGAAGTCCATTTGCAAACGGAGGCCCATCATAAAATACAAAACAATGACCCTTGGAACGTTTCTCGACTGACTGCTCAAAAATTTTATTTTCCTGCCAAAATTTTATGATTTCCTTTTCTAGCAATGAAAAATCAGGACTGCTGCTTGTATCAGGATAATACTTCATATTCATTTTAACTGGATAAAATCAAAGAATATAGAGCTTTCTGGAAAATTACAAATTCAAAAACTCTGTTTCTATAAACATAGATAGGTATTGACATCATTATACAACATATTAATTCATTAGACTTATTTATTGAGGTTGAAGATGAATAAAGACAATAGAAGTTGGCCTTATCAGAAATTTCATGATGCTAACAAAAATAATAGTAAAAGCAGCTTTGTTTGGGAATCAGTTTCTTATGAATATAATAATTCTGGAAAGATTAAAAAGGTACACTATCAGTGGGAAAAGAAAAAAAATCCCGCAAATCTATTATATCAAGTCTCATATGATTACGTAACAGAGAGCTGTAGTCCTTTAAGGATTAAATCTAGATAGCTTATAAACTTATAAAACACACAAAGTGCTTCTACATGAGACCATGGGAGCACTTTTCTCTAATTAGGCAGCGCATCCCAACAAACTATTTTGCCTAGCTTCCAATATCCTTACATTTACTATTTTATCTTTGTATTTGTCGTCAGGATCATCAACGCATACTGATTGCATGTATGGGCTTTTACCAATAATTTGATTTTGGTGTTTACCTTTTTTATCACTGAATAGAACAGGAATAGTTTTTCCTATCATACTCTGATTAAATTCAAGTTGTTGCTTGCTAATTAATTCCTGTAACCGAAGAAGACGCTCTGTTTTAACCTCTTCTGGTACTTGATCTTTTCTTTCCGCCCCTGGCGTTCCTGGCCTTGGGCTATATTTAAAACTATAAGCCTGAGCATATTTTATTTTTTCTACTAATTTCATAGTTTCCTCAAAGTCTTTTTCAGTTTCTCCAGGAAAACCAACAATAAAATCAGAAGAAAATTCAATTTCAGGTTTCAATTTGCGCAATCTGTCTATTATTTCCAAATACTCCTCTGCCGTGTGTTTTCTATTCATTGCATGCAATATTTTATTCGAACCTGACTGCACAGGTAGGTGAACAAACGGCATGAGTTTTGATTCCTCCGCATGTACCAAGTAGAGAGATTCGTGCATATCTCTTGGATGAGAAGTTGTGTAGCGGATTCTTTCTAGCTTTTCAATTTTAGCAATGTGACTAATTAATTTTCCTAAATCCCACACTTCTCCCTCACACTCCCCATGATAAGCATTGACATTCTGACCAAGCAAAGTAATTTCCCTTGCTCCACTTGCAACTAACTTTAATGTTTCACGGAATATTTCATTTACTGATCGTGAATACTCAGCCCCGCGAGTGTAAGGCACCACACAAAACGTACAAAATTTATCACAACCTTCTTGTATAGCAAGAAACGCAGAAGACCCCTGGCTATTGCCATAGCATTCATCTGGCAATTTATCAAACTTTGCAACTTCTGGAAAATCAGTATTTATTACATGACCTTTACTTCTACTTGCTTTGACTATCAGCTCCGGTAAAACAGCGATACTCTGTGGACCAACAACAATATCAACAAAAGGAGCCCTTCTGAACACTTCTTCTCCCTCTGCTTGCGCTACACATCCAGCCACCACTATGGTCATTTCCTTATTTTTTTGTGATGAATGAATTCTTCCAAGCTCTGAGTAGAGCTTTTCTGCTGCCTTTTCTCTAATATGACAAGTATTTAATATCACCAAATCAGCTTGTTCTGCATCACTCACAACACTGAACCCTAGAGGCTTAACTATATTCTCCATTAAAACAGAGTCATAAACGTTCATCTGACAGCCGTAAGTTTTAATATATAGGCCTTTCATATTTAAAATTCTTCACACAAATTCTAGCAAATTATACGAAAAACTGAATTCTAGTACAACAGCCAATAAAGATTGCTTGACAAACCTTCTCGCTTTCCTTACTCTAACAGTAGGGGTATTTTAAGAGCTCAAAAATCTATCTCAGTCTGCGGACTTTTCAGTCAATTTCTCAATAAAAAGTGTAGCGTATCCTCTTCGGTGTATACTGTAGTATGTGCGCTGCATTTTCTTTCTAATCTTTCAGGAGGATTTTATGTCCAGAATTCCAGATACTTAACCTTTATTCTTAAGCTAAAAACCGATTGGTACCTATGGTTTTTATAAAGAAAGTGCAAAAAATACTTTAAAGAATATGAAATAAAGTTAGAAAAGGCTTAAGTAGCCAAAAACTGTTTCCAGGCATAAATTTGTCATGTATACCAAAAAGTAATTACACTGATATAATGTTCACACTTACATGCTAATATAGATATGATGCTAATTAAAGAGCATGTTATGCAAGAAGAAGTATCAGATTTTACAGATGCTCTTTGTCAAAATAAATGTGATTCCTTTCGAGTGACACTCTCCTATATCCTTCCTTTAGGTTATACAGAAATCTAACACAATTATAGAACAAGCGTAAAAGTTCTGGTAAAGTAGTTTTATTTATAAAGAGCATGCTACTTGATATTGAAAAACGCAGCATAACAAATGCACTGTGGAAGTTACAAGAAGCAGATCAAAGGGAGATTTTTACTCTTATACAGAGATTTGAGTTGCCAGAAATATTAGCAAGAATATTAGTTGCTCGTGGTGTTAACATAGAAAATGCACATGACTTCTTACACCCACTAATCAGATCGCTATTACCAGATCCCTTTCACCTCCTTGATATGGATAAAGCTGTTTCTCGCATAATAAAAGCAATAAACAATAATGAGAATATTGCAATATTTGGTGATTACGATGTTGATGGTGCAACGTCATCAGCATTGATTAATAGGTACCTAAGAGCGATTGGGACACACTCTATAATCTATATTCCAGATCGTGTTGATGAGGGCTATGGATTGAACACAGATGCTTTATTACAACTTAAAAAGAATGGTATTGATTTATGTATTTCTGTTGATTGCGGTACGCTTGCATATCAACCAATAGAAGAGGCAAGGGTTTTTGGACTTGATATTATAGTTGTCGATCATCACCTTGGTATAGAAAAATTACCAAGTGCTGTAGCAGTTGTTAATCCCAACCGCCTTGATGAGAGCTCTCCTTATAATAACTTAGCAGCAGTTGGAGTGTCATTTCTGCTAATTGTTGCTCTTAACAGAAGCCTACGTGAGCAAGGATTTTTTACCAACAAAAAAGAACCAGATTTATTTGATCTACTGGATTTGGTTGCTCTTGGAACTGTTTGCGATGTTATGCAGATTACAGGCCTAAACAGGGCTTTTGTTTTACAAGGATTAAAAGTTATGTCAGCAAGAAAAAATGTTGGCTTACGTGTTTTGTTTGACGCTTTGGGAATCCTTGAAAAACCAAGTGTTTCACGATTAGGGTTTAGTATTGGGCCATGTATAAATGCCGGAGGAAGAATTGGAGAAGCATCGCTCGGTGCAAGGTTGCTTTCCACTGATGATGAAGAAAAGGCGCATTCAATCGCGCTAAAACTAATAGATTTGAATAATGCAAGAAAAATGCTAGAAAATGAGGCTATTTTGGAAGCTACAACACAAGCGGAAAATTTTGCCCACTTAGGTGTAAATTTTATAATGGTAAGTGGTAATTGGCACCAGGGAATAATTGGTATCATTGCATCAAGACTAAAAGAGCAGTTTCACTTACCAACGATAGTGATATCTTTAAACAATGGAATAGGAAAAGCAAGCTGCAGGTCAATTTCTGGGATAGATATTGGCGCTGCGGTTCTTTCTGCAAAATTTACCAACCTAATCATTGAAGGTGGTGGTCACAGTATGGCAGCAGGATTTTCGATTGAAGAAGATAAAATAAGTGATCTACATGATTTTTTTACTGCAAGATTTGCAAACTCTACAAATGACAAAATCATAAAAGCCGATGGCATAGTAACAGCTAAAGCAATAAACTTATCCCTGTGGAATCAACTGCAGCGCTTAGAGCCATTTGGAGCTGGCAATCCTGAACCGAGATTCATCATTCAAGGAGCAAAGATAAGGAGGCCTGAAGTTGTAGGAGTTGACCATATAAAATGTTTTATTGCTGACGATAATGTTATGGTCAAAGCTATTGCGTTTCGCTGTGCAAATACTGAGCTTGGCTCTGCTATTATGCAGGGTAATGTTAAAGCCATTTTGGGTAAAATCTCTATGAATTACTGGAATGGCAATGAATTTATACAACTTATGATAGAAGATGTCTTAACCATTAGTTAAGTTACTATTTTACAATAATTACCTATCAATCTCACCAAAGACTATATCGAGTGAACCGATAATTGCTGCAATGTCAGCAAGCATGTGTCCTTTTGCCATGAAATCTAAGGCCTGTAAATGCGCAAAGCCAGGTGCTCTTATTCGACATCTATAAGGTCTATTGGTACCATCTGAAACTATATATACTCCAAACTCACCTTTTGGTGCTTCAACTGCAGCATATGCTTCACCTTCTGGCACATGATATCCTTCTGAATAAAGCTTAAAATGATGAATCATAGCCTCCATAGATTCTTTCATTTCTGCTCTTGGCGGTGGAGAAATTTTTCTATCTTCAGTTTTTATTGGCCCTTTAGGAATTTTCTCTATGCATTGCTTCACTAAGCTAATAGATTGCCTAATCTCTGCCATTCTTACTAAATAACGGTCATAACAGTCACCATTTTGGCCGATAGGTATATCAAAATCTAATTGATCATATATCTCATATGGCTGGCTTTTCCGCAAATCCCAAGCGAGACCAGCAGCACGCAGCATCGGTCCACTAAAGCCCCAATCAAGAGCTTCTTTAATTGATATCTTGCTGATTTCTACAGTGCGTTGCTTCCATATCCTGTTTTCTGTTAGAAGCTCATCAACATCATCTATATACTTTGGAAATTGCGCTATAAATTTTGCAATATCCTCAATCAAACCTTCTGGAATATCTGCTGCAACTCCACCTGGTCTTATATAAGCTGCGTGAAATCTTGCACCTGAGGCCCTTTCATAAAATTCGAGTATTTTTTCTCTCTCTTCAAAGAGCCACAAAAGAGGGGTCATTGCCCCAACATCAAGCGCTTGGGAAGAGATATTTAGTAAATGATTTAGTATTCTTGTCAGCTCACAAAATAGAACACGCAAATATTTTGCCCTAATCGGAACTTCGCACTGCAATAATTTCTCTACACATAACGAATATGCATGCTCTTGCGACATTGGTGACACATAATCAAGGCGGTCAAAATAAGGCAGAGCTTGAAGATACGTTTTATGTTCTATTAACTTCTCAGTGCCGCGATGCAAAAGTCCAATGTGGGGATCTGCCCTCTCGATCACTTCACCATCCATTTCTAAAACAAGACGTAGCACCCCATGTGCAGCTGGGTGCTGAGGGCCAAAGTTTAGCATCATTGTCTTTAGATCTGGCATGTTTGGAAGTTTAAGATGTTAAAATTGTATAGGGTAAAATGTGCTTAAAGTCAATAGGCTTCTTGTACAAGCTATAACTCATCGTTACAATAGAAAAACTCTCAAAAACTTCACCACTTCTTCATGATCTGATAGACAATGTTTATGTATCACATACAATTATTGCACTTATGTTGATCAAGGCAGCGAAATTATGTATAGATAATTTTGATTGAGAAATAGTTTTTCTACTATATAAATTCTACTTTAGAGTAATCAAAATTAATGAAAGACAATAAATATAGTTTAGGCTTAAGGATCATTCATTGGTTAATGTCTGCTCTTATTATTGGCATGCTTTGTTCTGGACTTTACATGAAAAGTTTGCCGATTAGCAGTGAAATTAAATTCAGCATATACACTATTCATAAGGCTTGTGGTATCACCGTTCTTGGATTAATTATAGTACGTATATTTTTTCGCGTCTTTACTTATGTTCCGCCATTACCAGCCAATTTTTCTCGATTCGTAATCAATGCGAGCAAAACGATACACTTTGGTTTGTATTTTTTGATGGTGCTAATGCCATTATCTGGTTATGTCATGTCTTCTGCTTCTAGTAAAGAGATCAAATATTTTGTTCATATCCCTTTGTTAATCAATGAAAACAAAGAGCTAGCTAGTGCAGCTAATCAGCTACATTCGATGCTTGCATATCTTATGATAGTCTTTATAACCTTGCATATACTTGGTGCTTTAAAACACACATTTATAGATAAACAAAACATTTTTAAACGTATGATATAGGTTGTATGTTAAATAGCCTCTGGAAAAAAGGAACGAATTTTCTTGGTAGTGAGTTTGCAGTAATGGGTGGTGCTATGAGCTGGGTTTCAGAGAGAAATTTAGTTTCAGCAATCTCAAATGCCGGTGGTTTTGGTGTAATTGCATGTGGTGCAATGTTTCCAGACTTACTGAAAAAAGAAATCATAGAGACACAGAAATTAACTCATAAGCCATTTGGTGTCAATCTAATTACTATGCACCCAAATTTGAGTGAGTTAATAGATATATGCATTGAAACAAAAGTAAGCCATGTAGTTCTTGCTGGCGGATTACCAACAAAACCTAATATAGCAAAAATCAAGAATGCAGGCATTAAAGTTATGTGCTTTGCACCAGCATTAAGCCTTGCGAAAAGGTTAGTAAACATGGGGGTAGATGCGTTAATAATAGAAGGTATGGAAGCAGGAGGACATATCGGTCCTGTTAGCACTTCTGTTCTCGCACAAGAGATATTACCTCATTTTAAAAATGAGAAAACACCGGTGTTTGTTGCAGGTGGAATAGGAAGAGGCGAAATGATAGTGAACTACCTAGAAATGGGAACAAGTGGCTGTCAAATAGGTACATTATTTGTCTGCACGAATGAGTCAATCGCTCACAAAAATTTTAAAGAAGTATTCATCAAATCAGCTGCGCGTAATGCTGTATCTTCTGTGCAGATTAGTGCTGATTTCCCTGTAATTCCAGTAAGGGCTATAGCTAACAAAGCAAGTGACGATTTTATGGAGCATCAAAGAGACATTATTGATAAATATCAAAATGGAGAAATCTCAAAAGAAGAGGGGCAACTTGAAATAGAGAAGTTCTGGGCTGGTGCTTTAAGAAGAGCTGTAATTGAAGGGGACATTGAAACAGGATCTTTAATGGCCGGTCAAAGTGTTGGCATGGTTGATAGAGAAAAGCCTGTAAAAGAAGTAATAGATATGCTAGTTCAACAGGCAAGCAATTATGTTGAAATGTAAAATCAGTAATCAGCAAAGAAAATAGTTAGCAAATTGCTATAATTATCCGCAATAAGGCATAATTGCCCAGTTTTAATGTAAAATTAACGCTAAAGAGGTATTCATACATTTTATTTGTATGAGAGGAGTGTTATGCTAGGTACTTCAAAAAAATCTAGGAGTAATGATTTACCTTGTAAAATAAAAGAGCTTATTCAATCTTTGAGTAATGAAGAAGATCGTAAACTGTTCACCAATATATACAAAAAGGTCACAAAAAAAACACATAATCATGAAAATCTAAAAAAGGGAGATGGAACTATCGCAAAATGCATAGAGTTGTTCAACAAAGAAGCTGATCCTAACATATTAATTAAATTAGCAAAATTACTGAGAGAGCAAGAAGAATATCAAAAATATTATAATTATTACACCGAGAAATTTCTTCCAGCATTGGAAAAAGAAGTAATGGGATCAGAAGTCGGACTTCCAGTATTTAAGAATGAAATAGAACAATCACAAGGATCACCAACAAGAAGAGGAAAAATATTAGGAATAATTTCAAAGCTTACTAATAAAAGTAGTAACAAAAATCATTCTAGTAGCGTTATTCAAAATCAAAAAGAAGGTAATGCTATGGAACTATTTAACAAACAAAGTCTTTCTGGTGAAGTTGAAATTCCCAAAAATTCAGGTATTAATCCTCTGGAAAAGGATTCTTTAGCTAAGGGTGTAAGTGGAACAGGAATCTCTGGAACATATAATAAATTTGGAAGTTCAATTCATTGTGGTGATTTAACAACTCCTACATCAAAACAATCACAAGCAAAAAAGGAGATCCCACAATTACAATTGAATAGTCAATCTGACCTTTCGATTGATAGTAAAGATTTAAAAAATGAAAAGCCTAATATAACTGTGAATGCTGTAGAAGTGCCAAGCGGTGCAAATACTTCTAAACTCAGTAGTAGTGATTTAGATAGTGGAATAAATTCATCTAGCTTGGCATCAGGTAGCAGAAGGAACAGCTTAACTTCAGTAACAAGCATTTCATCTGAGGAAAGTGTACACTTAAAATTAAACCCTGCTGAGGAAGATAATAGTTTGCAACTAGAAGATGAAGGAAAAACAAAATTAGCACATCCGAACAAAACAAGGCCCAAAGGCCCAAGCGGAAGAATATCCCCTTCTAAACATTATAAGAAGACTGAAGAAGGGCCTCATTGTGTGATCTCAGTGACAGGCAGTAAGGTAAAAGATACAATGCAATCCAATAATTATGAAAATAATAGTAAAATCAAAAACAAAAATCTTCACGTCGCACTTGTAACAAGTTCTGCTCTCTTAGCAATAGGGTACATTGTTGCAGGAGCAATGACATCAGGATTAGTAGGAGCAGGACTGTTTGTGGTGGCTGCGGTGTTTGCTACAGCTGCTGCTGCTGAATTGTGTTCAAACTTTCTGTCAAGTAAATTGACATCCATTAGTGTGAGTCCTCTTGTTGATAATAAAGAGCTAACACGGTGATAAAAGTTAAATATGAGTTACTTATGGTGAGCAAGTGAATTCGGTTCTTGCCTATTGATGTAAAAATTGTTACATTTGAGGAGTATCTTAAAGGTATTTAGCTGATGCATATTCAATTGGGTAGAGTTTTTGCTATTGTAGCCCTGTTAAGTTTTATCTTCATGTCATGTTCTAGCAAAGCAAGTGATGAATTGAAAAATATACCAGGAACGTTGAAAGAACTTATTTCTTCATTTTCAGTTAAAGATACTGTAGAAAATATGAGTCCCTCAACAATTATAGGTTTATGTATAGCTACAGTGATACTTGCAGTAGTGTTCAGAGGCCTAATTTTTTTCATGATAATATTTGGCGTACTGATCATGATGTTTGGAAGCACAGAAAAGGCAACAGATTACCTGAAAGAAAAATTCAACTTTGCAAAGGACATACAGTTACAATCCAATAACAAAAAAGAAGATAAGGATTAAGTAAGATAGATGATTCTTTATTATCTTTTTATTGAATACGCATGATATTGTATGCAACCAAAAGTACCAGCCACTAGCTCTAATTCTGAAAAAAAGAACAATTTAGCGTTACTAGAAAGTATTAATTTAGATTTTATCCCTTATGCTTGCCACTACGATGAAGAAACTATACTAACAAAACAGGGGGAATTGTTAAAAATAATCAAATTAGAAGACTATTCTTCAGTTGATAACTATGGTGATCTTAGAACTGAAATTAGAAAAAGTATATCAAAAAATATCAAGAGTTTATATTTTACCGTTTGGATTCACACTGTCCGTAAGCGCAATAAACTGAGCTTACAGTGGAATAAAACTTCAGACTTTTCCGATCAGCTACACTCAACGTGGTTTAATAAACTAGTTGATAGTAAACTACAGTATATAAATGAGCTATACATTGTGGTGTTACTTAGTGATTTTGGCAAACATATTAATAATGCATTTTTTTTTGGCGGGATAAAGAATAGGCACAAGTTATTTTTACAAAAAAATCATCAAGAATTACAAAAAATAACTGACCTGATTCAAAAAGATTTAGAACCTTTTGGAGCTAAAAAACTGGGCCTTAGATCTAGTGAAGGCAAAATATATTCTCAAATGATGGAATTTCTCCATTACATTATTACATTAACGCACAAAGATTATCCAATATGTGAAAGGGATCTATCGCAGCATGTGAAAAACCTAAAAGTAGCTTTCGGTTTCAATAAATTTCAAACATCGTTTGAAGGTCAACAGAAGTTTGGTTCTATTTTTTGCATAAAGGAATATCGAGAAATCCCCTTAGAAAATATAGATAGGTGTTTGCAACTTGACTCTGAGCTTATCATCACAGAAATAATAATATTTACTAGTAATAATAAAGCAGTAAAAGAATTAAAAAAACAAATTAATATACTGCAAATCAGTGAGGACAATACCTTACTTCAAAACTCAGGAATAAATGAAATAATGGAGCTTGAAAAAATTTCTGCTATGGATTTTTGTCAACAGAAAATTATTGTTACAATCTTTGCAGATGATAAGAATAGGTTAGCTAAAAATATCAGCGATTTATCCTCTGTAATGTCGTTAATCGGGTTGATGATGTTTAGGACTGATCTGCACATGGAAAATCATTTTTGGGCACAGCTTCCTGGAAACTTTGCTTTTGTTACACAACCAAAAAATATATTAGAAAAATATGCTTGCAGCTTTGCTATGTTGCATGATTTTACATCAGGTACGTTAAAAGGAGGAAGATGGAAAGAAGCAGTAACAGTTTTTTTTTCAAAAAAAGGCAGTCCTTACTTTTTTAACTTTCATGGAAAGAAAAATAATGGTCATACCACAATACTTGGAGCTCCAAATTCAGGTAGAACCTCACTGATCAATTTCTTACTTTCGGAATCAAGAAAATTTAACCCTAGGATTGTTATATTGGATAATACTGGAAAATCAATAATATTTACTAAAGCAGTAAGCGGCCAATATTACATAATTGATCCAAAATATAAAGATAAAAGTCTAAAATTTAACCCACTGAACATTGAAGATAGTGCTTCTAATCGCAATATGCTTGTTGAATTGATCAAAAGGATGGTTGCAGATGCAAGTTTGGTAGACGTAGAAGAAAAGACAAAAAAAATTGTAGATTCTATATTTGCTATACCAAGAGAATCGCGCTCTATTTCTCAAATTTCTGAAGTGCTTTTACTTCTTGGGGGTAAAATAAGTAAATGGTGTGGTGATGGTGAATTTGCTTACTTATTCCAAGATGGTGATGAGTCAGACATTGACTGGGAAACAAAAATCATATCTCTCAATACTGCGAATCTCACTAAGCAAAAAGAATGTATGTCCGTGATACTTTACTATTTCTTATACTCTTTCGAAGCAAAATGTGATGGCTCACCTGCAATACTTGTTTTGGATGAAGCATGGGAGATAAGTAATATTTTTCCTACAGAGGGAGAGTTTGACAACTGGATGCAAAGAATGACAAAGTTAAATGTTGTAGTAATTCTAAGTACTGAAAACTTAAACCTAGCATTTGCTAGCAAGTTTACTCAATATTTAGATAAGCATGTCGATACCAGGATTCTGATGCCGAACATCAATGCAAACAGATTATACATGAAGGCATTTTCTCTGTCGAAAGAGGAACTGAATGTCATTTTGCAAACACCAACACAGGAAGGTTTATTTTTGATCAAGCAATACAAAGGTTTAGTAACTTTAAATCTAGATTTGAAAAATATGAAAGAAATACATGTACTTTCAGCTAATAAAGAGACTATAAAGTATATGTATGAGGCGATGAAGGAAAAAGGCGAAAAAGTGAGTAAGTGGTTACCGGTGTTCTATGAAAAATGTAAAGCTTAATTTTTTATTGATATTCTCCTTGATATTTTGTCTTTCTTACCAAGGATATGCTGATTGTCCAACATTTGTAAAAAGTAATACTGAAATTGAAGCTGCAGGAAGTAAAGCAGGAAAAGGTATTGCAAATTTTTTTAAAGGCAAGTGGAGCGATTTAGACTTTGACGAAAAATTATTGCAATTTATTAAAGTTACAGCAGTAAATAATCAGGGACCAGAAGGTTACTTCGATCCAAAGATTAAGGTCTGCGATTACGAAGGAAACGACAACTGTTATATATTATCCAGTGGAACATTCTGCCGCCAGATATATGGAACGCAGAGTACAGGAGCTGGAATTTCTGCAGCAGCTTTTATCGATTGGGAAGGAGATAAAACAAAAGCTGGAGGAGAAATTGCCCAAGGTCTTGGATGGGAATGGGCAGATGGTGTTACTGATGAAGAAAAAGTAAAATTTGCTAATGCCCCTAAAATATGCGCTTGCAGTCAGAAAGGGGCTTGTATGTCAGGAATTTCTTCATGGGGCTCTAGAGTATTTTCTGGGGAAAATATTTTTCGTCCTGGAGAGATGGAAAAAGCTTGTGATACATGCTATCAAACAAAAGTAAAATGTGCCCCTGTGCCACTTGCACCTGGTCCACCTCCATTTTGTGAACAACTTGCGATGTCACCACCGCAAATTAGAATTGTTCCTATAAGAAACCAAGATAATGATTACTTTAATCCAAGAGTTGGAGTCATTATTGGTGAGACGAGAGAAAGAAGAGAGCTACCTTTTCCACGCGTTGTTTCAAGCAATGAGAATATTCAAAGTGCTACATACTCTATTCCAGATCAAGATACTTACCATTACTTCAAAACCTATAGAAAAAAAGGTCAGCTCTGCACTGAATATTATGGTACTGAGAGAGAAGAATCTAAAAGAAAATTACAGTTTCCTGCCCGTTGTTTTCCATCACCAACTGCTCCAAAGCCTGAGGAAATAAGGGTAGTAAATGAAAATACGCTAGAGGTAAAAATGAAGATGAGTGAGAACGTTTGTACTTATGACGCACGTGGAACTCACAGTAATGGCATCTGTACTTTTTATGTTAATAAAAATTCTCCTACATACATTGGCCATCTGCCTTTAATAGTAGTAAAGCCAGCAATAGTAAAAAAAACAACTGGTAACGGTAACATAAAAAGCGATATCGATAACATAATAGAAGGTATATTAAAAAATAACTCTCAGTTTGAGGTTTTAAAAAAGTATGGATATGTTCCCGATATTGAAACAGAATGTAAAGAGCTTCAGAATGGTAAGTGCAAACTAGATGACTCAGGATATCCAAAAGTAGAAATAAAATATAAAGAAAATCCTAAAAGTAAAATGCTCTGCCTTTCTGGTTGGCAGCCGGAACCAGAAGAGCTTGTTCTTGAAAAAGGAAGTGAGCTAATATCGCTGAAGTCAGTAGGAGCAAGCTATGCTAAACACAATACTGTTTACTCGAAAGAATCAAATCAATCTTATTATTTTCCTTGCAAAAAAGGGGAAATTATTGAATTAGTTGATGTTTTAGCAAAGCCACAAGATGCACTGAATGAAATAATATTCAATAAGAAAGGATATATTTCTATTCCTGAAGAAAATAAGCCTAGAGACAATTGCATGGCAAAAGAGGATAAAGAGGTAGATACAAAACAAAATTGTGACAAATGCAAGATAGTATATGAATTAACAGATGGGAAACACAAAAAAGAATGTAAGCAAGGTGATGATGGTTGCCTCTGCTTTGATGGAGTGTGTAGTCGCTCAACACAGTATGTGAACAAGGACAACAAGCCTTTTTACTTAAGAGTTTCACAGGATGAAAATGGAGTTGTAAAGAAGTTAGATAATCCAATTAAAGCAAATAGAACAGAAGTCTTTTTCGCTGATAAATTATGCAGGTTCGATTTAGACGGTTTAAAAAAGAGATTGCCTGAAATAATAGTAACACAATTGAAACATAAGAAGCAGATTATTGAAGACAGGGATCAAAAACTTTATGAGCTTGGAGATGGCTATACAGATGATCTGTCAATGTACGATTACGTTGAAATAGAAGCATGGGGAGGTGGTGAAGCCGGTCATATAAATAGTACAGCTCAGTCTACAGAAAATAGACCAGGAATGCCAGGTGATTACATTAAAGCTAAACTGAGAGTCAACCCTAGTTATCCATATATTAAAGTAAAAGTAACAGAAGGAAGTGGTGGACAAGAAAATGATAAATCTAACAAGGATGGGGGACCTACTTTAATAAAAATGTGCAGAGACCTTTCAGAAACAATTTGTAAAGATTTAATTACTGTTGCAGGTGGAGGTACATACAGAACCTATGGGGGAAAGAATTACAAAGATACAATAATTCATGAGCAAAATTTAAAGCTAGAAGAAGAAGTTGTAAAAGGAGATAAGTTAGACTCTAGAGAGGATAATGAAATAGCATACATAAGGAATGGTAAGATTGAGTATGAAAATGTACCAGAATGTAGTAAAAGCTACACTAATATAATATATGGTGCTGGCGGCTGCATCAACGAAAGCAGCAAAAATTATAGCAAGGGCGCTCCTGGTTATGTGAAAATTAAACCTATATTTGAGGAAATTAATGAAAAAAGAGTAAAAAAAATAGATGATGCTATTGAAAAAATGATACAAAATCCAGATGATATCACAGGTATTGATGATTCCTTAATAAATAAACTTGATAAAAAGATTATTGAGACAATTAAAAAAGAAATCGAAAACGAATTGTTAGGATCATAGTAAAAGGACCCTTGAGGGTTACAAATGGAGTAACAGTGAATTTACATCACTGAGAGTATCTATTCAGATTGCATGTCAAACCAGTGTTTCTTTTCTTGTATCTCAGTTCCCATAATGTCATCCCAGTGCTTGACACCCATTTCTTTCTAGTGCTTCCTTCCTTGTCATCACAGCTTCCATAATGTCATTCGAGTAGCTGACACTGAAATCCATGTAAATTTAACTGGACGCCAATGTCACAAACTATAGTATTTCCTAAAGTAAATGATAAAGGTATAATAAAGTAT
>NZ_JAFEVH010000007.1:30934-45421 GCF_048054155.1 Wolbachia endosymbiont of Nasonia giraulti | reverse complement strand
TTATTACTTTTTTTTCGGTTTGACACACTTTTTTGAACGTTCCCGTGCTTGGCCAATTTTGCTCACTTCAACATTTTTACTATGGGCAAATCTCTCAAAATCTCTTGCCAAATGTGTCCAACATATCTGTCTATTTTCACGATTGAAGTAATTGTATACAGCGTATCTATTGCTCACAACTATGCCATCATATTCTGGCAGTAAACTCTTCAACACCTTCTTACCACAAGACTCGCTTACCTTCAGAAGTGTCAACGCTTTGTTCGTTATTACCCAACTCCAGCCTCTCTTTCCTTGATTTCTGTGTCCTGTTTCGTCTATATGCAAATATTCGCTTCCTTGTAACTCTTCCTTCATTTTCTCATATTCAGATGCACACTTCTTCGATGCCCTGCGTTCAGTATTTGAGACTAAACCAAGGCTTATATTTAGATTAAAAATACTGCCTAAAATTTGCTGTACCTCTCTTTTTGAGTTAATAAAAAAGCCGCTAAGGCTGCTTATAATTGTTTTAGCATTAGATCCTAGAAGATCTCTTGCAACACCTTCGGGTAAATTTGCTGTAATTCTTTTACTACATACTCTACAATGTCCTCTTTGCAATCTGTACTCAGTTACAGTTGGCTTAATTTCTGGCAATTCTGCCTTCTGATGAATAATTTCATCTTCTAAAGTAACCTTACCTCCACACATACAAATCGTATCAATTGTGCAGCTCACTACCTCGTCTGCAGCCATTAATTCACGCTTATGCCCCTTATGTCCTGGCTGACCTCCTGGTTTTTTATCACTTTTCTTTTTTGCTTTCTTACGATATATATCTCGTGATGGTGGCAGCGATGAATTTTGCGAATTTAAGCCCAATTTGTCTTGTAATTCAACTATTTTTGCTTTCAAGCTGTCATTTTCTCTGATCAGCGCTTTTATTTCTTCCTTGAGATTAGCGTTTTCTGCTACAATCTTTTCTTGCAGCACTTTTGTCATTTACCCATTCCATATTTAGCTTCCTATTTCTTTACACTTTTATATTTACTTTGTAAATCACCTTATCTCTGTGAGCGATTACGGAAATTCTTGGCTTTTTAGAAGAACCAATTTCTGGCTTGTTTTCTCCAGTATTTGCCTTTTTTAGAAGTGAAGCTCTGCCTAATTCTTGAATAATACCTTCGTTATTAAGACTTTTAGCAATATCTAGTGGCATTTTACCTTTACTATTCTTGATTTGTATTGCTCCATTTTTGACAAGCAGCTTAACTACTTTAGGTTCCTGTTTGCGAACAGCCGCATGTAACGGTGTATTTAACTCATAATTAGCGTCCTGAAAATTAATGTTCGCTCCTTTCTTCAAAAGATCTTCAATGTCGTTTGATTTTTATTTTTCTGAGGTGCTACTCTTAACAATTTTTATCAACTCCTCATTAAGATTGGCTTGACTCATAATATCATTATAGTCAGAAGAATGAGAGCTCCTATGTTTAAAAATATAGCTTACCTCTTGATTTTTAGCTAATTCATATGGCTCTTTACCCTCATTATTTTTGATATCACTTCTTGCTTGTTTATCTAGAAGTAGCGATACAAGTTTTTTGTTATTTCTGGAAACAGCAATATGCAAAGGTGTATCACCTTTATTGTTTTTAGCGTTAACATCTGCCTTCCATTCTTGCAGTAATTTTTTAACTATTTCTTTTTTATCCCTTTCAACAGCATAGTGTAAAGGTGTATTATCTTTATTATTTTTATCAATGATGTTAAGCTTTACTCCTGCTTTTAAAAGATCTTGTACTTTCTGCAGGTTGCCATTTCTTATAGCAGAAAATAGCTCTGTATTTTTCTCTCTTTCACCATCACTATCAAACCTACGATAACGTTTAAGTTCAGAAGATTTATAAGCTTGTCCTATACGTTGTACTTTCTCTAATATTTTGAAAGCTTCTGAATTATTTTTTTCTTTTTCTAAGTAATCTATTGAACGCTCCACTTTGAGCATAAATTCCACTGCCTATTTTATATAGAAACCTATATTAGATTTGATTATATGCTAATGAATAACATTAGCAATGCAAGTAGTTTTTATGCATACCTCTTTAGGTTTTACAGAATAGGCAGTTAGAGTAGAAAAACAAGTTCCAAAATAATATAAGACCTGCTGTAAAGTAAATCAGATTTTTTTTGAAAATAACTACCGTAAAAAACAGCAGCTTTCCTTTTGCAACAGGTCTATAGAAGTTGTAATTATAACAAGTAACAAATTTAACTCTATTTTTAGAGAATCTGTTTGGATTCACTCTATTTCTAGGTGTCTTTCAAACTGTGTAACTAACTGCTTTACGTTTACATGTGTAATTAAGAGAGCTTTCACAAGGCTCATGATCAAACTGCTACTTTGCAGGATTTTCTAGAGATCTTTTATTTCTCATAAAGGATGACTGAGCTTGGGAAGCAACTTTTAATGGATTTTTCTTTATACCAACATCTGATTGTGCTGCTATAATGGCACTACTTTTAGCGGGTTGCATACCTACACATTCTCTTGCTTGGTTTTGCTCAAAATTTTCCACTGTTGCTTTTACTTTACTTTTCATCTTGCGATTAACCACTATAACAGGCACCTCCACTTTTGGCACTACTTGTCTATAATCTTGATTCTCAGCTCTTAATGGTACTATCGATTTACTTTTAACTGATTTTTTAAGAACCGCTCCCACTATTTTTGGTTTTGCGCTTATTTTTTGATTGTTATAGCCTAGATTTTTAGACTGTGATGATAACGTAAGTATATCTTTTATCGCTTGTGATTCTTGTTTAACTTCTTGAACGGTAAAGGATGTTTTCTTTTGTATTTCTTATAATTCCAATAGAATTTTTGTATTTGTTCGAACATAGAAAATATTTTGCATGGAGTTTTTTCTATCTTTGGTGATTTTAGTGTTGCTATTTAATTCTAACTTTTGCATAGTACTCTCAATATTTTTATATAGGAGGTACAATGCCAAAAAAGATGGAGCGTCATGCTGCAGTGCTTAGTAAGTTAAAGAGTGTTATTCAACATACAGATTCCAAGGTCATGGCTGAAAGGCGTTCAGCTATTGAAAGATGGGTAAAAACTTACATTAGGCAGGTAGAATATCTTAAAGATGATAAGCTACAATTCTTATACAACATATTTCGCGATGAAAGTTGTTGGTCAGGTACAAGATTGAACAATACAATCTTAGGACAGAGGTTTACTGAGGAAAAAATAGGCGAAATAAAGAACCCTCTTCCTATATATGATATGGCATGTCGATACTGCGTGATAGATAAAATTCCTTTGCTCTTTCAGAAGCAGTTTGAATCTTACAAAAGTAGCTTCTCTTCTGAAGAGATAGATGATGATGGTAAGCCTGCAACTAGCAATAACAAATATGTAAAGAGTGGGTTGTTGGGTTATATGAAGAGTCAAGACCCTGTATTTAGCTTTTGGGTTGATAAAAAATCTGGAGAATTTAAGAAGCATGTCAGCGCAACAGAAGGATTTAAGAAAGCTATAGCACTTAAGTGGAGCGAAGGAGTAGAATATTTTTATAGCCTTCTAAATGAAAAAGAAAGAGAAAGGAAAATTACTGATGCAGTTACTATATTATCCTCTGTTCAATGTGACCATAATGGTGCTGTTACTTTAGACTTTTGTCTTAGTAAAATGAGCGATCAAGCAAAAAACAAGCTGTTTAAAGATTCTGAGCTATCAAAAAAAGATAAAGGAGTGTACTCTCTCTTTAGCGCGTTGATACATCAAGGTTTTTTTGATACGATGCAAGCTATACTTCCGATGTTTAAAGATAAAATACTGGAGGATAAGATACTTTCACCTAGGAGTTATACTCTTCTTCTCTCCTCACTTTCGGACATGATGCTCGAAAATTCTGAGTCAACTATTCAAGCTAGGGAAGCTATAATGAACCTTATAAAGTGTGGTAATTTCAATAATCATGAGGGGCGTGAGGAAAAAGCTGCGGTATTTTTTTCTAATGGAAGGGTTCCGATTAAGCGTGCGCTTGCAGGATTGATTGTCGATTGGCAACTTGGTTGTACAAAAAAGGAAGAGGTGTTAAAGGTACTACAGTTTGCCAAAGAGTTTTGTGCAGTTGAAAGTTTTATGTATTTTAAAAAATCTGTTGTTGATAACCTAAAAATGGTTGGTAGGGATGGTATGAGAAAAAATATAGACTATGGTAAATTAGCAGAAAAGTTGTTTGCTGAATTAGATACGGTATCCGTGCCTAACGGAAGAGGTGATTTTGGTGGAGCTGGTGACCCACAGTCTACACTAGGAAGCACTGAAGTTAGTAGTTTTTCTGGTCGCAATAAGTAGGAGTATTTTATGCATGGGTTAGTTAGAAGTTTAATAAATGGAAATTGTGGAGAATTCACGGAAAAGTTTGAATATTTCTTGGATTCATATCCATCTTTTCTGCATTCAGTTGGCAAAGATCACTTTTTTCCTGCGTTCTTTTTTGGCATGTTTGCTACTGCACATGATTCTGGTGTTGCAAACAATGATGAAAGAATCTTCTTTCGTTTTGATAATGATCCAGGTAGTCCTGGAAGGGGAAATCTAAAGGTTGCAATTCTAACAACTGATGGAAATAACAGAAGAGTTGTAAGGTGCTATACTATTGCTGACAGAGAGAATAGCTACGGTTCTAGGTTTAGCCAGCAGGAAAGGGAGCAGCTGGAAGGTATCCTGCGAGATGAAGAGCTTGAATGGCAAGAGTATAAAACATTTATATGGGCGGATAATCAAGGTGAAGATGAAGAAGAGGAAGCAGTAAGATGTAGGATATTTCAGGCAGGACAAGGGCCGTTTACTGGAAATCATGCATCTTATTTAACTCGTAGACATAGTTTTCAAGAGATTACCAGAACACCTGGGCTGCAAAATAATTATTTACCGGATTTGATGAATCAGCTAGAAAGTGATGATGCAGATGATGTACACGACACTACTGAGGAAGTGTTTCAGCATATTATTGGTGTCTACGATAGATATAGTCAGGCATTGGACTTCTATGGTAGAGAGTCTGACTATCATGGTTTTGTTTCCGGTGTTTTGATGCATTTTAGATATCGCAATGTAGCCAATATTTACCTTGAGCTGTTTGTAGGTGGTGGATATGCAGATATTACTTCTATTGTACGTGGTACACAGAGGTTAATTAATTCTGTTCCCTGTGTAACTGAACTTAAGGCAGGCAGAAGAGCAGATAGGAATGCTGGCCGTGCATTAGAGCAGGCTGGAAATTATGTTAATGGATGTCCCGTTTCATCCATATCTATTCCAACATTATCACCAAGAGCTGTCTGCGCTGGAGTGAATTTCGATTTTGGTAACCCAGGACGTTTACAGCTTGGTGTGAGGGCTTTTTTAGCAAAAGGTTCTTCTTTAATGGAAAGATTATTTGAACCTGTAGAGGATGAGGAGATTGGAGAAAATGTTAGGGATTATCTACTCCATCCAGCCTTTGGTGTACCTGCTGTACCAGGTATTAGGAATAGGGGTGGTGTTAACGCTAGAGATAGAAGAATATTTCTCTATACAAGTGGATTTGCTTTCGCAAGTATTGCATTTGCAAAAGGAACTGTGCCAATAGAAGGAAATCGTGCAATAGTAGATAAGCACTTGTTTCACTATGACGGTAATGCAAAAATGTTAGATGAGCAAAGATACAATACACAAGTAAATATTGGAGATCGTGCTTTGACTATGGTTTTGCATGTATCACGAGGTAGAGACCAGAAGGAGGAGGTGATCGTATTTCATGTTCGCCACGTATTGGCTAATCAACTTTTTCCGGACAATGGATTGGATCTATCGCGTTGGCCGAATGCTATGGTACATGAAGTGGTGTGTAATTTGACCATAAATAGAAGGACAAGAGGAGTAAATGATAACCTTGGTTTAACTGTTAATGTAGAAACATTTGACTCGCCTGCTGACTACCTGCTTGATAGAGGTAATCAGCCTTTTCAAGGTGAGCTTTTACGAATAGGTGGCGTTAGTAATGTGCATCGCGCTGCAAATGTAATGATGAATACTGGCTGGGAAAATGAAGATCCAGACAGTCATGAACGGTTTTACCAAGCAATTTCCAACGTGCTAAATCCACCCCAGCCAAATAATGCAGGACTCCAATCATTAGCATGGGTAGTGAACAGAGATAATGCTAGAGAAGCTGGGTTTCATGCTGCATTGCATGGATTATTTTACACTTGCGATAATCCTGCTAGGGTAGTTAGTGAATTTCAGGTTGGAGGAGGAGGAAAGTTAGACTTAGTATTGTCACGAGCTATAGGAAGGATGGGAGGTACTCATCCGATTGGAACAGAGCTAAAGTTTGCTGCCACTGAAGCAGACGTACAAAATAGAGAAGAAGAAGCAGATGAACAGGTGGAGGGTTATCTGCAGAGTAGAGGGTTTGATCGCATTACTGATGGAGATAAAATGGTTTTCTCGTATGCCGTATTTAATGATCAAGCGCCAGCACCAGCACAAAATGTCCCAAATACCCTTATAGCAGTTAGTAATGTTCTACGCATAAAAGATAACTTAGGAATTGACACTGTGGACGACTTTCCTTATAGATAAAAGGGATTATTGAGAGTTTAATTGTCTGTCATAAATAGCAGGTTTATAGTTAGAATTGGTTGATAGTGTTGTATTGACTACTTCATTTTGTAACCAGATCGGCTTTATTGAGTAGTGGATTACAGATGGGCAGGCAAAAAAATCCGTGTAGTAAGTTCAAAATCAATGTCGGAGAATTTTATAGAAGTGTCAAGTTGAAGTTGATGTGGAAGGAAAGAGACTATAAATTCTGCTATGTTGATTGCTTAACACTCTGAATCAAGGTTGCGAGTTTACTATCCTATCAGGCATCTTTATTAGGTTAAAAGAAAGTTTATGTAAACACCTGAACTTACTACAAAAACTCAAAAATTGCAAAATAATAAAAATATTATATTAAAATCAGCTTGACTCATATTATATATTGTACATAATATATCAAGCTAGGAGGAAAGTATGGTTATTGCTGAAGCTATCAACGGGCAAAGTAAACAAGCGAGCAAAAAGCTAGAAGAGAAATTAAGTCCTGGACAAGAGTGGTCAGAAACAGACAAACTATTGGATGAAGAGTACGAGTTAATTAAAAAATATTTATGGGTTCCATCTGAATTAAATGGAGGTAGATCTCTAGTTGATGGTCAATGTTCATTTGAGGAGCTGGTGTGTATATGGCTTGCTCATACAACAAATTTGAACGAGAATCAAAAAAAGTTAAATAAAGAATTACTAAAAACTCTTAAGGGTATAGGTTCTTATCTTCATGAGTACGATACTAAAAAACTTGAAAATTTTTTAAAAAATAACAAGGACGATCAAGATTTAAAAGTTGTTCTTAACCTTAAAAGGGGAGAGTCAGGATTAACGTTATTGCATGCTGCTTCAAGACTCAATGATGATCAGAGCGGTCCTACTTTAGTCAATTTACTTCTACAAGCAGGGGCTGATCCTAATATAGAAAGCAATGAAGGGAAAACACCTTTACATTATGCTGCTGATAGTAACTATAGGTATCTCACTATAAATCTACTCTTGGAGGGAAAAGCTGATCCTAACATACGGGACAATAAACGAAAAACCCCATTACAAACTGCTATTGATAATAATAACTGCCACATTTTAGAATGCTTCTTAACTGACAATCAGAAAAAGTTGAGTAAAGAGCTGTATGATATACTTTTAGGTATACTCTCGCCTGAAGATTATAAAAAACCTCATGTTATAGGTGAAGTTTTTAATCGTCAGGCTATTGAAAATTTAGGCAAGTTTCTGGATAAACATAAGAATAGTCAGGATCTCAAAATGATTTTCATTGTTCAGGATAGAGTAGGTATGTCAAAAGTACTTAGTTATGCTAGAGCTACTTGCAAAGAAGCAGTGGATTTACTTCTAAAGGCAGGAGCAACTGATCCTAAAAAAGATGCAAATATGTGCAATAAGAAGAAAAAGTGTTTGCTTCCACCTAGGACTTTATGGAGTATCCCAAACCAACAGATAGTGCTAGGTGGATTTTTAAATGACATATCTCAAGTTGAAAGTATGGATCAACTGGAAAAAGTTGTAGATAGAGCTATAGATTTCGGAGTAATGTTAAATTTCGCTAAAAAATCTTCTCAAGGTGAAAAGTACAACTTTACAGATTATGTAATAAAAGAAATTAGTAGATTAGAAAAGAATCCTAAAGTTGCAAGTGATATAGTATGTAAGTTGGTATCGTGGGGAGCAGCGTGCTATACTAAAAACAGTATAGATGTAATTGGCGAACTGGAATTAGAATTTAAAGATCACAAAGCTAATATGATAAAAGCTCATGAAAAGTATGTTAATTGTACTCAGAAATTCCTGAAAATCGCAAAAAATGCGACCAACGGCAAGTTAAATCGTGCAAAAATGGATAACGCTACTTTTTACTTAGAATATTCAGAGGACAGTACAATAGATGTTGCACAAATTACAGATGGAACAAGGGATTTAGGGCTAACCCATGGAGATGTAAAGTGTGGAAGAAATATAGTAAAGATCGGTAATAGTGAAGTAGAGATTATCACAAAAGATGGTGTAAGGAATTACACAGATCTTACAGAAGGTGGTGATATAGTATTAACTTTCTATACCATTCAGGGGGAACTAGAGGTTAGGTTATATCCTGATACACAAAATAAAGATCTAATAAGAGTAGAGGTGAACGATCAAGATTTACTGGAGGAATTAAAAAATTGTAACGAAAAAATAGGTAAGAATTGCTTACTAGGGGGGTTACCAGTTGATCAAGCCATAGAACGAGGTTTCTTTACTAGATCAGGAAAACTTTGTCAATATTCCGAAACAGTTAGTTCAGCTGCTCAAACTGTAAATGAAAAGCAACAACTATTACAGGATTTACGCTATATTGAGTCTAATATTGTAAAAAAGGAGAAGAATTTTGACATAAAAACTCACCTGGTAGAAATCTTTAAAACTTTATCTAGATTCTGTGAAGAAAAAGGGGATATTTCTAAAACAGACTTAGCTAAAGCAGCAGAAAAGGAAAGTAAAAAATTGGGGTTAGAAGGTAAATATAACTGGAGTAAGATTTTTGGTTTAGAGAAAGGAGTTATTGAAAAAGCAGAAAAACAAGGTGATAAAGAACAAAAATCAAACATACCTGATAATTTCTATTTAGGACAAGCAATTGAAGATGGAAACTGTTTTTTTGATTCGTTTAGACAAGAACTAGAACAACAATTAGGAATAAAAGCTACTGTTGAGCAATTGCGACAATATTGTAAAGAGTTTGCACGAAATAACCCACCAGAATGGTTCATAAATGCTATTACTAACAGTCATGATAATAATGGCGTGGTGCGTAGGGAAACTCCAGATTTTTATGCAAAAAATATTCTAAATAACAATAGATGGGGTGATCCTGAGGTTGAAGGTAGAATACTTTGCGGAAAGTATGGTGTAAAATTGCATGTTGTAGAGAGTAATCCATTACATGCTACTGATGAACAACAAGATCCATCCTTGCATCAACTAATAGATAGTTTAGGATCAAGAAGTACAGGTGAGTATAATAGGATAGATTATGATGACAATAATGTCTTACATATAGTAAATAAGGGACATGATCATTTTGAACCACTGTTTAATAGTAATAAAATCTTGGCAAAATGCTATTCAAGCTTACCAAGGTGTAGTATGGACGAGTTAAAGATAGAATCTCACCAACATAAGTCACTACTTGTAAGTGGATCATAGCTCCGTATATGACTTGTTACACAGCAATGATGGAGGAAGTTTATTTAGATGGTTAAAAAAGAATTTACTTAGCACTTATGAATTTTCAAGTACGCTTTCAGGTTCAAAGGAAGCTGTAGATTAGTCCACATGTACTACTTTCTCGAGTTGTATGCTGGGATTTAGAGTATTGTACGTTGCATTTTTCGATTTCTATAGAATTTTTCCCCAGATCTATTATTAAAATGTGCAGCTAAAATTCGATACATTTTCTGCCATTGTCGTATCTAGCATGCTAAAATCTTCGTCATTTATATTGATATTTTTGCATAATTGAGTGTCAGCTTTTATAACATTGATTTGCTTTTTTACATCAATCTTGACTTCCTCAACATCTTTTGGAATGGCCCTTCGTATCAGCTCCTTCTGGCACGTACTCTTTCTGTTACTTTTGTAAATTAAGACGCCATTCCTTACAATTTTTCCATCTGCTCACTCCACAACACCGGTATTTCTCTCAAATCAACTAATTTCAAATTTCTTGGCTGCCTCCCATTTACTATATCTTCTTTAATCTTTGGTGCTAAATAATTTCACCTTTTCTTTCCCTATTAAGAACTTCACAAACTCAAGATTTTCATGGTTATAACTGACAGCATGGTGCACAGCCATCTTCTCGACGTACATAATTAACATTAGCCCCTTTATAAAGTTGAGCTTCTACTCCACTGCGGTCTTTTCTCTTGACAGCATCAAGAAGTAATTCATTTCTTAGTAAACTTTCAACTTCTTCATGTCCTCCATCATTTGCAAGTTCCAATGGTGATCTATTATTGGAATTTTTAATATCAATTCTTGCTCCTTTTTCTATGAGAAACTCTACAGCTGATAAATGTCCTTCCTTGGCAGCATAGTAGACTGATCTGTGGTTTTAGAATTAATAAATGATTCTTGTTGTTGCTTTTATATTAGAAGCTTTACAATCCCTAGATATCCTTTATTGGTAGCATAATGCAAAGGAGTCCAATTGTTTTTACCTTTTGTACCAACTTCTACTCCCTTATTAAGAGAAAACTTTACAATATCGATATTTCAAAAATCAGCTGCAATATGAATAGGCTTGTTTTCGTCATTAGTTTTAGTGTTAAAACCTACACCTTTATTATTTACTAAAAATTTTGTTACTTCTAAGCTATCAAACTTAGCTGGATGGTGCACAGCCATCTTGACCAAAAAATCATCCCCCTATCGCGTTCTTATCATTATGCCTTATACCCTGTATTACACCTTCAGATATAGTCATTTCTAACCTCCAACATCCTTGCTAATAAACCCTCACTAAAACTGCCGAAAAGACTTTATAAGTTAATATTCTAAATCTCAATATTTTATGGTGCAGGTTTTTATTTTTAAAACATTATACTTTGTGTAGGGTATAACTACACGCATCAAAGTGAAAGAAAAGCAAAATGATGAAGAAAATGAAAGTTTAAGTTTTCTTCAACGACTCAAGGAGAGAATTTATGCTTTAAAGCCTGTATTAGCAAGAGCCTTAATCACTAAATGAACAATGTCACGCAGAGTTTCATCCTCAATTTTTCTATATTCTCTTACTAATCGGGATATTTCTTCGCTGCCCACATCACTATGGAAAGCCTTATCATGTAAATCCTCAGAGATTTTTGTAAAAAAATATGACATATCAACTGACAAAGCTTCTGCCAATTTATACAACCTATCAACTATAAGCCTTACCTCCCCAGTTTCATATCCTTGTATATGTTGAAATGAAATTCCAAGCTTTTTTCCTAAATCTCTTTGACTAAAACCACACATTAACCTTCTTTTCCTTATTCTTTCACCTATTTGTTTATCAATAGGGTACTGTTCAGCTTGCACAATCATTTATTAATATCTTAATTTATATATCAAAGCAATACTAACTCTCATTGTAACTTTGAGAAAAAGATTTTACTAATATATAAACCGCACTACGTAACCTTTTGCTCTTAATCTCATTATATCCTTTGACTAGCTTTAACACCTCTTCATCGTAAACTTCATGTGAGCCGGCATGCACATCAGTAAAAAAGTTAGCAACATCAATCGATAGGGCTTTTGCTAAATCATATAATCTACTAGCCAAAACACAATTTGAGCCATTTTCGTACCTTTGTATCTGTCTATATGAGACACCTATTCTTTTTCCCAATTCGGTCTGCGTTAAACCATGATCTAGCCTTAATTGTTTTATCTTTTTACCTAATTGCACTTTTCACCTCTTATTCAAATTTACAACAAATTTTATGAAGTGGAAAAAAAGCTAGCAAAGTAATTGCTTTAATAATTTCTGCCTCTCGCTAATTAAATCGTTTGGCCTTAAGTATTTTTTCTCAATTTCCCTCATCTCTTTTTCTCGTTCTGCAATGCTATTTCGTATTACTTCAGCCGAGTATCTGCTTTTGCCACATGCAAACTCTGATCTTAATCTTCTAACCTTATATTCGAGCTCAGCAAATCTTTCATGCTGCTCAAGAAGCTCTATCATGTGTTTGATTTTAGAATTTAGCTTTTTTTCCTCAACATCTCTCACAATAAAAGAAAGCAGAAGCTTATCTATTTGGTAATCAATATTTGGTTGAGTAGCAAATAGATTGATCATAGCTTTTACATCAGTAGGATTTGCAACTAATAAGCTAAAATTACTACATAGAAAATTATAGAACTTTATCGTCTTCATAAGATAGTTTTTCATATCTTGTGATAATTGTAATTCTTTGTGAATTCCTGACAGCAATATTTTCAATTCTTCCAAGTATTCTACATCAAAATTACCTACTTCTGTGGGTAAAAGGATCATTAGCAGCTTTTTTACAAGCTCAACATCATTTGATTTTACTGCATTATAAAGAGCTTTATCCTTATCTTCTTTTAAATCATAAAGCTCTGACGAGTTATCTATGCTGAATAGATATTCAGTATTTCCTTGAGGAGAGTAGATTAAAATGTCCACTTCTCTTAGCGGGTGGTCATCATTAAACTTTTCTAGTAACTGCTTATCGGTGGTTTCCTCTATTGCTACAGCAGCTTTACTGATCTTTTTCAGTTCAGAAACATTATCTCTTGAATTTTCAAGTATGTCTTTAGCCTTGTCTAGCAGCTGCTCATATAGAATTATTTTTTCTTCATTATCTAGTAGCTGACAATGCTTCTTCAACTTTTCAGTGGAGTAAGACAAGAGATCCATTTCTTTCAGTTTTACAATCACAATACCCAACTTTGATTGAAATTGAAATAATTTTTACAAGATGTGTTTTTCTAGTGTAAATGCCCGTAAAACTTGTTATTATAACATACAGTAAATTAATAAGTCGTACAATATTAACAATTAAATAATATTTATCACGATATGATCGAATAGTAATGAAATTAAGTGAGGGTTACAATGAAAAAAATAAATGGTAAAAAATTGCCTAGTAAAATGTTAAAAGCGGTAGAGCGAATAGCAAAAGAAGGGTTATTACCTAATTTTATAAAAGCTGCTCCAACAGCGAATAAAAAGATTAGTAAATTACCTGTCTTAACATATCCTGAGGAGCTCAATCCATTTCGATCAGCTTTATGCAGGACAAGACTAAGTGAGTATGAAAATATGAAACTAAATGAATTCCTGGAAAAAGCTATTGCAGCTAAAAATATAAACGAGTTAAGTAAAGTTATCGATGAAGCTTTGGACTTAGGAATAAGAATAAATGCTGCCAATGAAAATGGCTTTGGCTTCGCTAACGTTACAATGTTTAAGATGTATCGTGATGAATTCAAAGGGAATAAACAAGAGGATATAATCAGGAAGTTAGCATTAAATGGAGCAGATTTTAATGTACAAGTTGATAAGAAAATAACTGAAATTCATCAAAAGGTGCAAAAAGAAATTGAGCCACAAATATATAGTAGGCTCACAAAACTCAGGGAGGTTGGAGAGAACGCTACTATAGAAGGAACTGTTGAAAATGTAGAAATTGATAATAAGATCTTCTATATTGAATTTTCACATAGCTGCATAGTTGATGTTGCCAAAGTTGTAGAAGGTGCAAAAAATTTGGGCTTAAGTAAAGGAGACTTAAACCTTGGCGGTAATATCATAAAAATAGGTGATGGTGAAGTTGAGGTCAAAACTGGGAAAGATGGTAAAAGAAATTATGTAGATATATCCGATAACAGCGCTTTTACAGTAACACTTTGCACTAGCCTAGGAGAGCTAAATTTAATGGTATATCACGATACAGAAGACTATCATCAAGTACAAGTTGAGGTGGAAGATGAAGAAATGTGGAACGAGTTGCAAGAAATAGGAGAAATCGTAGGAAAGGGTTGTTTATTTGGTGGAATGTCTGTTAAAGAAGCAGTAGAAAAAGGCAGTTTTACTAGATGTGGAAGATGGGGCGACCAAAATTCTAAAAGTAGTGAGACCTTTTCTTGGGTGAATAAATTAAAAGACAACAAAACGACATCCGTAGGACGTTCTTGATTGGAGACAAGTGGCTATGTTTCACATAGCTACTTGTATATCAGAAATAAATGGTTAACTATTACAAAGTAAAGTGGTTTTTAAAACTTAATCGGGAACGTTCAAAAAAGTGTGTCAAACCGAAAAAAAAGTAATA
>NZ_JAFEVH010000007.1:0-25934 GCF_048054155.1 Wolbachia endosymbiont of Nasonia giraulti | reverse complement strand
GCTAGACAAAGAGATAAAAGAATTGCAGGAGAAATTACTCAGTGGTGAGTTGTCAGAAGAAGAGTTTGCAAGGGTGTTCGAACGTCTACAAGCATTGACGAATCTAAAATTCAAGTTACAAATGGCAGTTACCGGATGGATTGTTACAATGTTTGCAGAGATGTTTGGAGTTGAGCTAGCAGCTATAGTAGAGGCATCTACAGAAGAAGATAAAAAAGCAGAAAAAACATCATTAAAGGAAGAAAATAAAGAAGTTTATGGAAACGTAGAAATCAAGGTAGATGAAAGAGAAAAACCTAAAGTCCCAGTTTCCCTTTTTGAAGTTTCACCCGGATTTGTAAGACCAGTCCCTCTGAGCAGACCAGAACTAGATCTTTTATCAAATTCTCTGAAAGGTCTGATGCCTCCTATGTTTAAGGAGGTTAATGAGAATCTTGAGGTAAAAGAAGCAAAACCAAAAGTGGAAGAAGAGAAAAAAGCGAAGCCGGAGGCACCGAAGGTAGCTGTGTGTCCATCGAAAGTTCCGGAGAAGAAGCCTGTGGCAAGTGGAATAAAAATTTATTCTTCTAAAGGTTTAGAAAAGAATATTAATTTCGAAAAATGTGATACGAATACTAGTGTTAATGGAAGAGGCACCACGTCTACCAATAAATGTGGTACTACTAATGATTTTAAGGAAAAGGAACTCAAGCCTACTAATGAGCAAAATTTTGATGGGAAAGAATCTAAGTCTCCTGATAAGCAGAAAACGGATGACTCTTACGCTAAGCTTGCAAAAAAAGTTGCTGAAAGGAACGCTCGAAGATCGTCAGCTAATATTAAGCACGATTATCCAATTGATAATTGGCAAGCTCCATCAGAAACTAATAATAATGGAAAGTCTAGTGCTGCAAGTGATGCTCAACCACCAAAAAGATTGACTAATGATGTAAAAGTTGAGAAATGTGTAGAAGGTCCATCAGTAGGGAAGACATAATCATGAAAATACCAGTGTCTGGGCACTGGGATGACACCCGTAACCTTGTCATTCCAGTGCGTGACACTGGAATCCAGGGGGCATATAGATAGATGTCGACAGTTCGTCATTCCGCTACGTGTTAGCGAAATCTAGAAAACTTAAGTTTTATGAAAAAAGAGTGAATAAAGTTTTATGCTAAAAAATATAAAAAAAGTGCTTGCACTATAATTTATTTTTAGTACATTAGTTACATAATATTTTTACTAGAGGTCAATATGCATGGTAGTAATGATAATGGTGGTAGTAATAAGTGGATTTCAGATAAAAATGTTGAGTGGATTGGGCCTGATAAGTATAAAAACTAAGGGTGGCTACGTGAAAGTAGTAAGCCTAACACACAACTGGGTAGTAGTGGTGCCACTAGTGCCGGTAGTAATAAAGATAAAGGGAAAAGCAAGTAGTGTGGTTTCTTAACAATTTTTAATAGAGGTGGTTATGGCTATAAAAGAGCTGGTTAATGCGTTTAACTTAAATAATTATGCTTGTGATAAAATCAGTACTAATTTTACTGTAGAAGGTAAAAAGATTGTTGGTTTATTTGCTAGCAGTACTAATATAGGAGAATATCTGCAAAGAATGGAAGAGAAGATAATAAAGCGGCACTGTGTTACTAGAGAGATAGCAAGTGAATTCTATAATTTTAACTATTTCCCATTTGTTCTGGGTGCTAATCCTAATAAAGAGTATTTAGATAATGGCATAGTGAAAGTAAAGCTTGCAGACTCTACAAATAATGAAGTAATTCGTAACTTGAAGGTTCATTTTACTAATGAGTTTAAGAGGGCTGTAAGATCCAAAGTGGTTACATGTCTACAAAAAGAAGTAGGGATATCTGAGGAAGAAGCATATGAATGGGTCGATGAAACTGTTGGAACAGGAGCAATAGGCATGCCTTATTTATCCTGTATAGCTTTTAGCAACGAATACCTTAAGAGGGAATATGATTTAGAGACTTTTGAATTTTTTAAGCAAGCATATATTAAAGAATTTAACTCAAGGTTAGAAAACTGTGGCATTAAGAGTTCAGACTTTTATGAATATAGAGATGATGTGTTATATATTAAAGATGTGAGTGATAAGGTAGTCAGGAGTGTGGCAGAATATGTTAAAGGGCGAGTAGCGCTTTATTTGGGAACTCCAGGCGCAGAAGATCCTAAAGTCGAAAATTTTAAAGATGTTCTTAGCGATTTTATTTTTAAATTGACAGGGAAATCAATTGATGCCTATGAGTATGATATTTTTACGGATAAAAAGAAAATAGAGAATGGTAATGATTTTGTCCTTATACCTTTAACAAAAGGATATAGTGGTCAGCTTGAATCTTTAAAGAATAAGGATGTGTACAGAATTAATATAAAATATAAAAATCTTATGAATAATATCAGAGGCAAGACTGCAAAATCAAATGTTGCCAGTGATGAACACTCATTTTATGCTATCTCTAATAAAAGAATTGCTCAGTTACTTCCTGAAATTATGCAGTCTCCAATTGCATATAATCAAATAAACGGATGTTTTGAATTTGCAGTCGATCTTGAGAATTTTAAGAGACGTGGCTCGAGTCGATCCTCCTCAACAGTAACTTCTCCTACATATGCAGAACAACCAAGAACACCTCCTGAACAAACTGGAGCTAGGTTTTTTGCATCTGAAGAAGATAGAGATAGTGGTATTGGTGAGTCACCTCCAAAACCTAAAGATTCTGTTGCACCTTCTCCAAGTGGTGGTCCAAGTTCTTACTTCACTGAATCATTGTCACCGACACAGGAGTTTCCCATACGAGGTCAGAATGTAGTATTAAAGGATTCTCCCAGGCGAGAGTCGGAAAAGTTTCCTGTGTTGCTGCCTCTGCCGTTAGGTACAACGGGTGTTCCTGGAACGAGTAAAGAATTTTCGCCATCGCCACAGCTGAATTCTACTGCAGTGAGTTATGGTATTTCAGCGCCATCTTCATCATCGCGCTTTGTAAGTTCTGCTAAAAATGTGCAAGCAGGGACTAGTCAGCCAATAGGCTTTTGGTCATCACAAAGCAGTAATTTAAAGGAGGATTGTAAAAAGATTTGTGAGGATTTTGGCGAGGCTTATGAAAAAATTGAAAGTGATTCATCACTTTCAAAGGAAGAACAAGAGTTGTTTAAAGCATTGCTTTATGTGTTTAACTTCAATAATCAGATTTTGGAATGTCATCATACTAACTTTATTGTAGAAAATGGGAAGATTGCTAGTTTAATTGATGATAGTGTTGGTGTAAAAGAATATTTACAGGCGGTGAGAGATTATACGATAAAAGAGTATTATGTCACTGAGAAAGAAGCCTGTGATCTCAATGAGTTTCCATTTAAATTTTTTTCTAATTGTAAGAAAAACCAAGGAACAACAGTTGTTGCTAATATAAGTCGTGGTGCCTTACTTAACTTAAAAGAACTTTTTATTTGGAATCATAGGGGAAAAGTAGAAATGAAAGATATCGGCATTAACATCGTCAAAAAGGCAGTGAAATCTAAAAAGGACGAATGGGTAGATTCCCAGGTGAAAGAACGTAAGGCACGCCCTCGCGAAGCAATTACAACCTGTTATCCCGATGAAAGCAAATTAGAACATATTCCAATTATAAAAGGCAAAGATAAATACTACCTTAGCCGTACTTTTGAAACTTGGGAAGTAGGGTTGTTTATGGAAGAGCGATGGCCTGCTAAAGGTACATCAGTAGCTGGAAAGGGAAGCTCCAAAGCTGAGGAGAAAACAAGTGATTATTACTCGATGTCGGAGCATACGGATCATGAAGAATTATCACTGCAGCAGCAAAATTCTTCGCAGAACACTAGAGGAAGATTGCCGAGACGTAAGTCTTCATCGCCTGAAGATGGAGGTACTCCAATAAAGTTTCCGAGAAGAGAAAGCAATAATTCACCGTCTGAAGAAGAAGGAGGTTTACCACGCTCAAATTTTTCTGATTCCGAATCCCAACTCTGCACGGAGTTCCGCGGGGCCAATTTAGGAAGGAGGTAAGAGACTTTTTTGAAGGTAATTTAAATTTAATCTAATCTACTGTTCTAAGCCACCCAAGTGTTTTATTGTGGTTGGGGCCAAAGCCCTGACCCTGGGGATGCTGTCGGTGATTTTTCTTTTCCATTGCAGATGTTGCACCGTACTATCCACTTGATCATCGTGGCGAGTTTCTGGGAACATTAAAATCTCATACTCAAAATCATTGAGCCATACCGTTTGCTGTGGCAGAAAAACCCTGCCAGACTCTATCATCGGAACAATTTGATAAAATCGAGTGAGTTTGTCATTGTGTGGCACAATTTCAATAATGGGTAGATCGCTATTTGCCTTTAGCTCTTGTATTAATTGTTGACCACTCGTTTTTGCTTCAATCAAAATTGCATGTAGTGCCCATCTTGCAGCTAGTGACAGAACTTGCTCTTTAAGCTTTGGATACTCAAGCTTTGCTTGATATACATCAAGTAGATAGAATTTATTATCTATTTTTGCCCAGGTGGTGCAGACGCTAAAGTCGCTGGAATCGTTTGTTGAAACTGCAGTGTCCCAGCTTTGAGTTACATGTGAGAGATTATCAGGGAAATTTTTATAGCGCTTTAGCCACTCTTGTTTAATTATACCGCTTGAAAGCGGCAGGGGGTTTTATTGATATTGAGCAG
The DNA here is from genome assembly GCF_048054155.1 of Wolbachia endosymbiont of Nasonia giraulti. Taxonomy (NCBI): domain Bacteria; kingdom Pseudomonadati; phylum Pseudomonadota; class Alphaproteobacteria; order Rickettsiales; family Anaplasmataceae; genus Wolbachia; species Wolbachia endosymbiont of Nasonia giraulti. The sequence goes on along the minus strand of NZ_JAFEVH010000007.1, from coordinate 21,251 downwards.
CAAAAGCGTAACTCCCGAGTTCAACTTTTATCATCTCAACTTCTTCTCTTCCTTCCTCCAGGGGATATAATAACTCATTCTCTTCTCTTGAGTATAATACTCTTGCAAGTATAGTATTTCCTAAAGTAAATGATAAAGGTATAATAAAGTATTTGAGTTATAATGGCATATAGTGTGGATTTAAGGGAAAAGGCAGTATTGATGATAGAAAAAGGTAAGACAAAGGTTGAGGTAGCAGAGCTTATGGAGATAGGAATAGCAACTCTGTACCGTTGGTTAAAAAAGAAAGCTGCTGGTGAAAGCCTCAAGCCATCTAAAAACGGTAGCTTTATTCGAAAAATAGACCCCAAAATACTCGAAGAATATGTTACAAAGAATCCAGATCATACTCTGGCAGAGATGAAACAAAATCTTGGATTTGGAATAAACTCAATTTGGTATAGACTAAAACAGCTAAAAATTACTTTAAAAAAAAGTCACACTATATCAAGAGCGCAATCAAGAAGATAGGGAGCAATTTATTGATAAAATCTCAAAAATAGACCATTCCAGCATCTTATATATAGATGAAGCAGGAGTTGATAATAAGTTATACCGAGAATATGGACGCGCTCCAAGAGGAAAGAAAATTTATGCAGATATTCCAGGGAGAACTCGAGAGAGAATCAGTATAGTAGCCGGGTGGATTGGAAAGAGATTTATTGCACCAATGACTTTCAAAGGTGGGTGTGACAAAGAGGTATTCAATACATGGTTGGAGAAGATGTTATTACCTAAATTGCCACTTGGCACAACTATAGTTATGGATAATGCTACATTTCATAAGACCACTAAAACAAAATCATTAATAGAGTCTTTTGGCTGTCATTTGCTGTATCTTCCAACATATTCACCAGATTTGAATCCTATAGAATACTGTTGGCATACCATCAAAAGCCGCCTCAGACCTCTCATGTATAAATATACAGACTTACAGCTTTTGGTTGGTAATACCATAATGGAACTTTATCATCCATTTTAGAAAATACTATAGAATCCAGATTGTTTAGACTGGATCCTATGGTCAAGCCATAGGATGACAAAAGAGTAAACTTTACCTGTGTGAGCTATAGATCCCAGTGTTAGCTACTTTCATGATAAGAAATAAAGCACTGATTTTGTACATTAACCATGCTTTTAAATAGATACCTTATTCTTGGCAACTTTAAACTCAACAACAGACACAAACAGACAATTTCTCAAAAACTTTTACAAGAGATTTTGTTAAATGCTCTATCATTTCATTTGTATGGTAAGGCGTAGGAGTAATACGGAAGCGCTCAGTCCCCTTTGAAACTGTTGGGTAATTTATATGTTGTACATATATTCCATACTCATCAAATAACAATTTTGATGCTTTTTTGGACAACTCAGGATCGCCAATTATGATTGGAATTATATGAGTTTCTGTTTGCATAAAATTCACTCCTGCGTTTCTCAGTGAGTCTTTTACCTTTTCAACAGACTGCTTTTGCTTCTCTCTTTCAACATTGCTCGATTTTAAATGCTCAACGCTTGCCTTTGCTGCTGCTGCTAAAACGGGTGACATAGCAGTAGTAAAAATAAATCCTGGGGCTGAACTTCTTATTACATCCACCAAGCTCTTTGAAGACGCTATATATCCACCCATCACTCCAAAAGCCTTTGATAATGTACCCTGAATAACAGTTATTCTATCCATCAAACCTTCTCTTTCTGCAATTCCGCCACCGCGCGGTCCATACATGCCAACTGCGTGTACCTCATCCAAATAGGTAATTGCATTATACTGATCTGCTAGATCACATATCGCTTCAAGGGGTGCTACATCACCATCCATTGAGTATACAGATTCAAGCGCTATTATTTTCGGTGTTTTTATATCTATAGATCTTAGCAATTGCTCTAAGTGATCAGTGTCATTATGCCTAAATATGTGCTTCGGTCTTTTGCCTGACTTTATACCTTCTATCATTGAAGAGTGATTTTTCTCATCTGAAAAAATTACCACACCCGGAATAACAGACGATAAAGTACTAAGTGTAGTTTGGTTGGCAAGATAGCCACAAGCAAAAGTTAAAGCAGCTTCTTTTTGATGCAAGTCAGCCAAAGACTTCTCGAGCTCAACAACTTCCTTTGTTGTACCTGATATATTTCTTGTTCCTCCAGCACCAACAGATGAATTTTGAATAGCAGCAATGACACTATCGTTTTGTGACATTCCCAGATAATTATTACTGCACCAGACAATAACCTCTCTATTTCTTTCATAATCCATAATATAGGGAAGTTTGCCAGGTAATGACGCAAAATGCGTGAATTCACGATAGCGCCCTTCTTCTTTTATATCTTTGATTTTATTTAAGAATATTTTTTCGTAGTCTACCAAGTTTTTATCTATTAACAATCAATATAATTATAATAAATTATTAAATGATAGACTACTATATTTATTACTTAGACTGACATTCTTCTGTCTGCATAACCTTTTTGACCTGATTATCCTCAACTAAGCTTTTAGGCCTATAGCAGTACGTAATTGTAGCTGCAATAAGACAACAAACTGCAACTGCTATTCCTATTGCTAACATTTCCAAGTAAACTGCAACAGCTGCTCCTAAGGCAATACCAGTTATTGCAAGCGCAGAAGCAGCTACGACATACTTTTTTGTGTTTTGTGAATTTTTTTTGAGGCCACTTTTGCTGCTTTGCTCATTAATTCTTGGCAATTCTGTTTTTGGCTGTCCATTTCCGTTAGCAACTTGTTCTACATGTCCAGTAGGTTGATTAACGTTAACACCATTATTAACATCTTCAATTGCAATCGAAAGAAATTCATCTTCATCATCACTTGTTAATTCTATTCTTGAAGTACAAGGAACAGGATTACTAGAAACATTACCATTAGCTGTTGCTTCAGCTTCCACTGTGTCAATTACAGATATTCTTGTTTCATGACCTTCTTCACTAATTTTTTCAAATGGAGAATTACTATTAGAGTCTGAGGAAGTTCCGGCAGAGCAATCACTTTTATTACCTTTAAGTTTAGAAAAATCATCATCTTCAGAACTCGACGATGCTAAATTTGATTTACTTCCTTCAAGCTCCAATACAGGGACTTCTTGTCTACTTACAGTAGTTTCTACATCATTGCTCATTGATAATATGGCAATATTATCGAGTTCTTTTTTAAGCAACTCTTTAATTTTTTTGAGCTTTTTTCTAAATGCTGTACTTTGTTGCTTAACTCTCGTCTCATTAGCTTTCTTGAAAGCTTCATTCATGATAGGTGCTACATTATTGCCCTCTTGCTTTGCCTGCTCTACTAAAGACCTTACTTTTTTACAATCAAAACTAGAGATAGCATCAAACAACATTTCCCTTACGGTTTTTATATTTTGATCACTACTATGCATTTTACCCCTCCTATAATTATTATTATCTATAGTTTCTTCTATTGAAACCTTTTTATTATTCATAATATCTTCTTCTTTATTAACAATACTCCTTTGTGGCTGTTGATTATCAATATTTTTGGATTCTGGATCTTTTTTAATATTTAAATGCAAAGGTGTTCTATCATCTAAACCTTCAAGAAATTTTGTGATTTTTGATTCACTAGAAGATTTTTCCCTGTTTTCTTCCCTTACCAAATATAAACTTTTCGTTCCTACCAGATCTAAAGCTGTTTTGCCATCTCTATCTTTAATGTTCCAATCAGCTCCCTTGTTTACAAGTAATTTTACTATTTCAAATTTATCATGGTAAGCAGCCCAATGTAAAGCTGTTCTGCCATGCCTCTCATCTTGAACATCAACATTAGCACCATTTTTAATAAGTAAGCCAATTAATTCTAAATTATTACGTGCCACAGCCCAATGCAAAGGTGCATGCCCTGAATTGTCTATACTATTAATATCAGCAATTTTATGATTAATAATAGTCTTTGCTACATCTATAAAATCTTGTTGTATAGCATAGTGCAAAAATTTTTCTGACATATCAGAAACTCTAGACCTGGCTTCAGTATCTTTAAATTTATCTAATACCGCTTTCACGCATTCTTGATTACGAATAGACAACGCCCTTCGAAGTTTTTCACATATGCTATGCCAAGGTAGAATAGTACTTCGATTTTTTTCCAAATCTTCTAATAAAAGCTTAGTATAGCGCTGTCCACCAACACCAATAAGTAGCCTATCGAGCCCTTCATCTTGCGTAAATAATATACTTTTATGCGTTTCTGCATACCTTTCCACAAGTGTGTCATCAGCTGCAATGGCTAGTAGTGAAAGCTCTTTTACTGAATAATTATAATAACCATTTGTTTCATCATAGCTATTATTCAACAGCACATTGTGCATATGATCAGTCAAATTAAGCTGTTGAGAGCAAAAATCCTTCAAATTACCACAATTCAAATCAGTAATAAATCTATCGCTTTCCTCTATATTATTTATAGTTTTATCTAAACCTGTGTAATCACCATAATTTTTTGCTTTATTTATAACGTCTATTAATCCATCAAAGGTTAAATTTTTAGGGATAATGGTAAATTCTTCTTCATTATGCCTTGGTTCTATATTAACCTGATCTTGAGGCCAAAATAACTCTGTTGCTACAACTGCTGTCACTTCTGCAACACCTACCAATACATTCGCAACATTACCTAAAATGCCTGGATCAGTAACTACTTTGTTTGCTACTTCACTACCATCAGATGAACTCTCAGTAATAGACAAGTCTTCAGCAGCAAATGACTTAGGTCCTTCATTCATATTTTTCTCAAGAGTCTCTGTAATTCTATTATCCTCATCTTCGAAATGCCTATTTATTTCATCTAACAAACTTTTGCCATCAGCTTTGTAATTCTCTAATTGTTCAGGAATGGCAAGTGTTACTTTGCCGTTTTCATACTCTACCTTACTATCTCGAAACTTAAGGGTGAACTCTAAAATAGCATCAACCCTGCATATTTCCTTATTCGTATCAAGTTCTCTAACAGGCATACTTGGACAATACTGAATATTGAGAGAACCTTGGCTATTATATACAATACTTATCTTTCTATCGTTGGCATGAGGCAAGCTTAGTTTATGCTTAGAGAATATAGGGGAGAGCTGCATTAACAAAGAGCCATCATACCCAGCCTGATTGCAACTAGTAATTAATTCTTCTAATAGATTATCATTTGGAATTTCTGCTTTAGCATGTTCAAACATTTTTGTAAAAACATGTTTTGCGATTTGGCGTTGGTCATTTTGATTACATTTATCACGAAGCTGGCTAACAAAATTCTTGTCTATAACTTGACCATTAATTACAAAATCCATCCTGGGTAGGTCTTTGTAAGCTTGCTTGCCAGAATTTGCATCCCTATTATTCTCACTTGCCTTTACTTGACTTAGCAGAGATTTTGTTAGTTGAAACTGTAACGTAATTGGTACACTAGGTTCAACATCAGAACCCCTCACATCAGCTTCTTCTTGACTCTCATTACTTGAATCTCCAGAGTAGCGACGCTCCTTAATTTCTTCTCGCCCTAAAATTTCAAACTCCTCTCCATTGCCTGAATCTCCAGAATGGCGACGCTCCCTTTCTTCTGCAGTATCTACTGCTGGCGGCATGAGCCCACCAAGTAAATTCCAACCACCCATGATTTACCCCCTAACTATTAGCTAAGTTAATTATAGCATTAAACAGAAATTTTGCCAAGCAAATTATTGAGTCTTTTAGCAAACAGACTTACGTCTTCCATCTCTTCACCTTCTACTATACAAGCTTGATAGAACAATAAGTAAATCATATCTCCAAGTGTTGGATTTTCACCATTTCCAGCGTGAGATTCCATTATGTTTCTTATCAAAGGATGCTTAATGTTAATTTCAAGTACTTTTGGCGTGCGGTAATTTAGCTGCTTCTGTTCACGTAAAAAACGCTCCATACGAAGATCCATAGCTCCTTCATCAACTGCTAAACACACAGGACTATCGGTTAATTTCTTAGAGATCTTTACACTTTTTACTAAGCTTCCAAGAACCTTGGTGAAGTATTCGAGTATAGAATCCGCGTTTTCTTCGCTTTTGTTTTCATCTGATTTATTTTCTTCATCTTTCTTACCTTCTTCTGAAGAGAATTTTTCTAAATCAACATCAGCACGAGTTACAGATTTAAATTTTTGATCTTTATATTCATGAATCACGCTAGTCCAGAAATCATCAACTGGATCAACAAATAGAAGCACTTCCAATCCTTTGCTGACGAATCCTTCAAGTTGTGGACTGTTTTTTACTGAATCGAGACTATTTCCTGTGAGATAATAGATATGTTCCTGTTCAGGCTTCATTCTGCTTATATAATCATCAATACTAACTAGCTTATCATCACTGGTGCTATGAAATCTGCAAATGGAAAGCAACGCTTCTCTTTCATCAGTTGGCATAGCTTCGCAAAGACCTTCTTTTAACACCGCACCAAAATTGCCCCAGAATTTTGTGTATTCCTCTAAATTATCTTTTGCTTTTTTGCCAAGCTCTGATACCGCGCGTTTAGTTAGGGATTTCCTAATCTGCTCAACAACGCGATTATTCTGCAGTGTTTCTCTGCTGATGTTGAGAGGCAAATCTGGTGAATCAACCACACCTTTCAAGAAACGCAGGTATTGTGGTATAATTTGTACATTATCTTCAGTAATAAATACTTTATTGACATATAACTTTACAGAGCAGCGTCTATCTGGATGAAACAAATCATAAGGCTTGATAGAAGGAATATAAAGCAAATTCGTATATTCTATTGCACCTTCATTTTTATTATGCAGTATCATCCAAGGCTCACCACCTACATGCGCAACACCACGGAAGAAGTCGTTGTGCTCTTCTTGAGTAACGTCATTTTTTGGCTTAGTCCAAATTGCAGCTTTGCTGTTTAATTTTTCACTTTTTCCCTCTTCATTTACAAACTCAACGGGAAAATTTATGTGGTCAGAGTAAGTAGTAACAATGTTTTCAATACGAAATTTGTCTAAAAATTCGCTTTCTTCAGGACGCATGATGAGCGTAATTTTTGTGCCACGAGAGATTTGACCATCTAACTTGCTGATTGAATATTCTCCATCTCCTTTAGATTTCCATACCCAAGACTCTTCTTCTCCTGCTTTTCTTGATTCTACTATAACTTCTGAGGCAACCATGAAGCTTGAATAAAAACCAACACCAAATTTTCCAATCAGTTCTACAGCTTGGTTTGAATCTTTATTATTCTTAATTGCATCCAAGAATTTTTGCGTACCAGAACTTGCAATCGTACCAAGATTATCTATTAAATCCTGTCTGTTCATTCCAATTCCATTGTCGGTTATATACAGCTCATTCTTATCTTTACTGGAGCTAATAGTAATCTTCAACTCATCACTTGAATCTAATAAATCAGCATTTAATTGTGATTCATAACGCAATTTATCACATGCATCTGATGCATTTGATATTAACTCACGCAAGAAAATATCCTTATTGGTATAAAGTGAATGAATTACTATATTTAGTACTTTGCCTACTTCAGCGTCAAATTTTAAACTTTCAGTTTCTTGTATGTTGTGCATTTTGAGCTCCATTATTAGCCTGCTATTCTAATAATTTAAGTATTGCACAGCGATCTTTCAAGGTCATATATGCTAAAATTTATGTGAGCCAATTTGTCATGCAAGCTGAAATGATAAGAAGAGGGTTCTGTTCTACAATTCTCTTTATTCTTAGAATAAGATATCTCTTATTTGCTTCAAAGATTTGTGAGTCTTTGATTCTTTTTCTTTAAAAGTAGTCTCAAGAGAAGTTTTAAGCTTTTCCCATTCTTCCTGACCGTTTAGAATCAAGCGCTCTCAATCTTCTCCAGTGCTTTTTGAGGTGATGAATATAATTCCTCATACAAATCAGTGTTTACTGACTGTAGTATTACTAGAAATGTAAATAAATTTGGATCAACTTTCACATAGTTTAAAAAACATAGCTTTATTTTCTTTACGCAGTACTGTATTGCTTTTAATGATAATGAGAAGCTTTCTGCGTAAAATATAAAGCTATCTATTATTAAACTCTTTGATTTTTTCGGTAATTCAACACTTTCAAATAGCTTTCTTATAAACCTCTCTGTTGGCTCTTTTGGTAAATGCAAAGAGAGATCAGTAAAAGATTTTAGGCTGAAATTTGGTCCAAGTATTGTGCTGATTGCTCTTTGCACGTTACTTTTATCTTGACTAACAGAGATAATGAAAACCAGTCCCTCAACATCAAGCATGTACTTTATGGATTCTAAAAAATCGACAATGAATTTAGGGCGACATATATCAAGATCATCCACCATTATATAAATGTTTTTGTCTTTCCTGATTTTATTAACCACATCTGCTAGTTGTATTTTAAAATCTCTAATGTTCTCTTTTCTCCTTTGGAGAAGATTTAACTCACCCAAGACAAAACCAATATCTTTCTTATCAGCCTCTTTTGCAGCATCGAGAAATACTGAAAGCATAGCAAGTGGAGATTTACTGATTAGCTTTCCTAATGTATTGAGAGAAAATAGTTCTTGGTTTATGTTTTTGAACTGCTGTATAACACTCCTTTTTACTTTGTATGATGCGAATAGATCCTCAAACAGGAAATGCAAAAAAGAAGGCAATGGTTGATCTAGCGCACTAATATCCCATGCGCTGTAATAAGCTGCAATTTCATTTTGCTGCTCTAGATCCTTTACCCATTCTTTCAAAAAAAATGTCTTACCCCACTTATCATATCCTTCTAAGGATACGATCGAAAAAAACTGATTAATTGTCTTAATTATATTACTAAATCTACTTGCAACTTGTTTATAGCCTAAGCAATCATTCTCCCAAGTTGTTACCTTAGGCAATTGCTCCTCTTCTTTTTTTTTAAATGTTATTAGCGATATAAGTTTTTTTAAGCACATACCTTCTTTTGTATTTACTCATACTCTTGTCTTGAAGTAAGTGCTATCTTCAGCGTTCCTTCATCTAGGTAGTCGATTTCTCCACCTATCGGCATGCCGCAAGCAAGGCGCGATATTTTGACATTCAAGTTTTTTAGCAATTCAATTATATATTGTGCAGTAACTTGGCCTTCTAATGTCGGATTGATTGCAATAATGACCTCTTCAATTTTAAATTCTGTAACTCTTTTGGGAATGTTATCAAGATTCAGTTCTTTTGGACCTATACCATTTATTGCTGATAGCCTTCCACCCAAAACATGATACATACCTGAATATATATTTCCTTTTTCAAATGCCCATAGATCACCCAATTCTTCTACTACACACATTAACTTGGTGTCACGCTTTGGGTTAGTACAAATAGAACACGGCGATTTAGTATCTAGGTTTCCACAAATCTTACACTCTATTATAAGATCTGCTAACTCTCTAATCAAAGATGCAAGTGGTAGCATGACCCTCTCTTTGTTCTGGAGCAAATGTATAACTAACCTCCTTGATGATGATGGCCCTAAACTTGGCAATTTAGAAAAAGCATGAACTAAATTCCTTATATTAATGTTCATTCAGTAAATTCAAGATAGTTCAAAAATGATAACATCAAACCTTTCGTAAAGAAAGTAGTAAGTCTTTATCTTGCTTAGCTATAGAAAAATTTTTCCACTTTTCTCAGAAGTTGTCTTGAAAAAAGTAATGTAATCACAATCTACTGTAACTTAAGTCTGACTCAGGTGTAACTGAAATTATCTCAGACATTTGAGTATTTGTTCTAGTATTTCTTTTTTGAAAATGACGCAATTTATTTTTCAACATATTTCTTTCTTCTACATAACTGTCTGACTCTTTATTCAAACTAGAATTTTTTTCTTCATACTTGGAAAGTATTGTATCGATCAAATAATTAAAAAATAATATTAGACCTGTAGTGTTGGCAAGCAATGCAAGAGAATAATATAACATATCTTCACTCACTTCTTCATTTATTATGTCATGGGAATTTCTATACATTCTAAAACAAGAGCCGAAGGCTGCTAAGCATACACAAGTAAGTTTTGTTTTGTTTAGGACGCACTTAATTCGTGCTAGTTTTTTATTATTATCTTCTAATTTTATACGCAACTCACTAATTTTACTACTATAGTGCTGAATAAACAATTCTATTGCCTCTTTGTTATTAGCATAATTATATGCTTTGTAAGATTCCTTATCTATGAGTTCAGTATCTATATCCTTTGATTTGAGAAGCTCTTTGATTGCTTCATTTTTGTTAAGAAGCATAGCTTCGTGTAGAGGTGTGTACTCATTTTCAACATCTTTTCTTCTGTTAATATTTTCACGAGTTAAGTAGTTAAAAAGAGCTGAAATGCATTCTGAATTATTGCTTTCAATAGCCAGAGTAATTGCATCTTTTCCATCCTTGTTATTAGTATTAATAACTTTGAAAAGCGGCTTTTCATTCTCTTGCTTACGTTCAAAATATTTGCGTTTGTAAAACTCACTTGAACAGTATGGTTCCTTAAGAATACACAAAAGTTTTTCTACAAAACAAGTACGATTTCTTTTTATAGCTACATGTAAAGGTGTGTCATGATTCTCCTCGTCTTGCAACAATAAGACATCATACAAATAACCCTCTTTATATAAAAAATTAATCTCTTGATCAAAAGAGATATCTTCTTCTCCTTTACAGATATTTAGTAGCCGTAACCCTATACTTTCTGTAGTACTGTAATCAATTGCAGAGCTACGTTGCACTTTAGATTGATAAAGGGTTACGTCCATACTATTCCTACCTTTAAACAACCCAGCTATACCTCTAAATATTCCAGCTATACCTGATTCACTCCGAGCAGCACAAGGCGTTTTATCTTGAATGTGAATCTCAACATTTTCATTAGAAAAAAGTTCTAAAACATGCGAGCTGCCTCTTCTACTGGAAAAAGGCGCCTCATTCTTTTTATCTTTAGCTTTAACACTATTTTCTAGCTTTTCATTCGAAGCACTTATAGGGTTAGCTAAACAATCAAAATCCTTATTTTTAGATACAAAGTCTTCTGATTGAAAATTTGCTGCAGCGTTCATTTCACCTTTCATATTTCTTTTTTTACAGAAGTTGCATTTCAGGTAGGGTATCTCATCTTTAAAATTTTTCAACTCTATTTAAATTTTTTTAAAATAGTTTTTGATAAAAATACTTATGAAACTAACTTCTGTGTTAATTTTTTAGAAGATTTTATAGCTAAAAAATTACTTCCGCATATTTTAAATCTGATTACAATTACAGTTAGAGATATTTATTGAGCTCAAAAATCTATCTCCGTCTGCAGACTTTTTTATTAAACTCATTAAAAAATGTAGCGTATCCTCTTCAGAGCATATCTGTCGTATGTTCACTGCATTTTTTCTAATCTTTTTTATACAGGGGGATCTTATGTTCAGAATTCCAGATACTTGACCTTTAATTTAGCTAATAAAAACCAACTGGTACCTGCGGTTTTTATAGCTACGTTTTCTCAAATAAGTTTTAAATGAATAGATTTCTTGCATAATCAGATGTCATCCCGGTGCTTGACACTGGATCCAATAAGAAAAATGCGCTGGAACTTTCGAATTCCAGTTATGCAAGAAATCTAATGTTAAAAAACTCACAGTTATCCTAGTACTGCTTTATTATCTGCAGTCTTTTCATGCTCGACAGAAGAGAATTGAGAATTAACAGCTTCTTCTATTGATTTAGCCTGTTTATAGTCTTGACTTAGGAAATATATAGCCACTCCAACTGCTATTCCAGCAACAAGAGCAGATACTGCGAGTGCGCATAATATAATAGTCATTGAAGGGACTAAAGCACCACCAACACCGAGTCCAATGCCAAGAAAAACGCCAGGTATAATGCCAATCAAACTATTACATCTAGCACTTTCTTTTTTCGATTTAGCTTGATCTTTCATAGATTTAATGAGTGCTTCTCTTGTTTTTTCTTCTTAAGCTAAATCTAATGGCATTTTGTCTCCTTTATTCCTTATCAAAGGATTTGCACCATATTTCAAAAGGGCTTCTATTGCATCAGTGTTATTGCTTATAACAGCTTGGTGTAATAATGTATTTCCACTTTGATCTCGAAAATTGATCAATTTGTAGAAATACTGGGGAGTAACAAATCTATTCACCGCTTCATCTAAAATCCTCATCACGTTTTGGAACGATAATTTCTCTTTTTTCTCAGATATTGCACTATCGTGTGCAATGCAGTGTTGCAAAATAAGATGCACCATCTTTTTTCTTACATCTACAATATCCTCTGTAAATAAAACTGATTTAAATAATTCCTTGTCAATAGTTATTTCGATATCCTTATTAAGGAATTCCTTCAATTCTGTAATTTTTTCGTTATGCCTTATCCCTTTCCTACAGACGATTTCAAGTAAAGTAGTCATATTATTTACCCATTCTAATTATATCAATAATATAATAAATTCTAATAAAAGTCAAATTTTTAATTAAAGAATTAATAGAACTTATTAGCAATAAATGTCAAATAAATTCAAATAACATTAAAAAAAACTCACAGGATCAACATCTATTGTTATTGCAATGTTTGAACTCAAGTTACAGCAATGTTTCAGCTTTTTCTTTATAAATGGACTATGTTTATTGTATATCTTGAGTAACACTCTGTATCGATATTTATTATTTAAAAAATTTATTGCTGCTGGTGATGGGCCAAAAATTTCAAGTTCTCTCAGCGTCAAGTGCTGAAAGGTAGTTGAACATTGATTATGTAAAAAGCTTGTTAACTCACTTGCTGCTTTCTGCGTGGCAAATTGATCCTTACCGCAAACTATAAGCGCTATTAGTCTACTAAATGGGGGCATTTTAGCTTTGCGTCTTGACTCAAGTTCAATTTCATAAAACAAATCCCTTTTTTGCTGCTGCAATGCTTTTATTATCAAACTTTCAGGATTATTAGTTTGCACTATTACCGTTCCTTTTTCGTTGAACCTCCCAGATCTACCCGCAACTTGATGCAATAATTGATACGTCTTTTCTGCTGCCCTGAGGTCAGAATTTTCAAGGCCTAAATCTGCGTTTATCACTCCAACCAAAGTTAACTTAGGGAAATTATGCCCTTTAGCAATCACTTGTGTACCGATTATAATATTCACTTCTTCTTTGAGCACTGAGTCAATTACGCTACCAAGCGACTTCTGGTCGCTGCTAATAATCGCAGTCTTTGCGTTTGGTATTAATTTTACTATTTCTTCAAGTAACCTCTCAATTCCTATACCACAAAGGGATAATGACTGCTGACTTTGACAATTAGAACACTTTTCTGGAAGTTTTAATTGATAAGAACAGTGATGGCATAAAAGGACATTCTTTTTCTTGTGATACGTAAGCCAAACAGCGCAATTTGAGCAGGAAATTTTGTATCCACACTTTTTACAAACTACAAGTTGTGCATACCCACGGCGGTTTAGAAAGAGCATAACTTGCTGTTTTTTCTCTATGGTTTGTTTTATGCCTTCGAAAAGCTCATTGGAAATCCATTGTTTGTTGTTTCTCATATCTACCACTTTAATTAGTGGCAGTTCTGCACCACCGAATCTTTTAGTTAGCTTTACATGGTTGTAATTCCCTTTTTTAACATGATAAATTGTTTCAAGCAGCGGAGTAGCGGATGATAAAATAATCGGAATATTTTTGAGCTTGGCTAAGATAATGGCCATATCTCGAGCATTATATATAATCCCCTGTTCTTGTTTAAAGGATGAGTCATGCTCTTCATCGACGATAATTAATTTTAGGTTTTTATAAGGCAAAAAAAGCGCTGACCGTGCTCCAATAATTATCTGCGCACTTCCATTTGCAATACTGAGCCAATTATTTCGGCGAGCTTTTGGAGTAAGTCCTGAATGCCACTCAGCTATATTGCCAGATGTCTGACTGCGAACACGATTTACCAATTGTGAAGTTAGAACAATTTCTGGCAGAAGGATAAGGACTTGTGCATTACCCTCTTCTGGTGTCATTCCAGTGTGTAACCTTTTGGTGTTTGAACATTTGCAGGTAGTTTTAGTAGTAGATGATGTCATTCCAGTGCTTGACACTGGAATCCAGTCTTTATCGTACAACTGCTTAGTGTACTGATTTGAAATTAAGTTCCAGTGTCGGGGCACTGGGATGACATCCTTTTTGGTAAAAATTACTCTTATATTGTAACATTCGTCTAGTTGTGTATTGAACGCTGGAATGACATAACGTTTATTTTTGAAAGTAAATTGCATAGCAAATGGTGTCATTCCAGTGCTTGGCAAAGGCAGTATGCTAAGTGTTACAGTGGGTTTTACCTTAAATATAAGGGTGTCATTCCAGTGTTTATCCAGGAATTTTGATTCTAAATTTGGTATTGATTTTAAATTAAAATAAATGTTTGTGATGAGATTATATGAAAAACTGGATCCCAGTGTCGGGGCACTGGGATGACAAGAGAAGAGAGCATTGGAATTGCAAAAAAAGTAGGCGCTGTGATGACAGGAGAAGGAGGTACAGGAAAAGGAAACACCGGAGTGACACCTTTTTGGTAGACAATGTTCGTAAATACTATGATTCTTAATTAACTGTGCAATCACAGAGAGATAAACTTCTGTTTTTCCAGACCCGGTTTCACCGTCAAGTAAAGTTACTGAATACTCATTCAAATTACTTATTATTTTATCTCGAGCTGCTTGCTGCTCAGGGCTTAATTGGTAATCTATTTCACTTATTTCTTGCTTTTGCTTAGTGCAAACTAACTTATCTATTTGATTTACCTTTAATACTCCTCCCATTATCACTTTGGCAAGCATACCAATAGGTATTACATTATATTGCGCAACCCACTCTGCAAATTCGATCAGTTTTGGTCTGATGCTCGGCAAATCGATCTTTTGCTCAATAAATTTTAATTCTCGATCGCTTTTGCTACTTTCTCTCCAAACTATTCCAATCAAACGCTTTCTGCCAAACGGCACCACTACGTAATCTCCAATTGAAACTTCAGTATCTTCCTCAACTGCATATGAAAATAACTGATCAATTGGAAGCGGTAGTAATACGTCAACTGCTTTCTTCATAGTACCTTAAGTTTAGCACCGTTTTGAAAATATTAGTTTTGATTTTTGTGGGTTAAACTGGTATAATGTTATACTAAATTAATTTGATTGGGGGAGTGAGTATGATTCCAGAAACACGTAAAGAGGCATTCAAAGTATTAGGATTGTCAGAGAGTGCAAGCACAGAAGAGATTAAGAAGGCATATCGCGAGCTTGCATTGAAATGGCATCCCGACAAATGGTCAGATAAAAGCCAAGAAGAGCAAAAGACAGCAACAGAAAAGTTTAAAGAAATATTAGTAGCATATAAAATATCAATAGGCGAGATAACTGAAGAATTCATTAGCCAACAGCCTAATGATGATTGGGTTGATGAGTGTATGGGAGGCATTTTTGGATCACACTTAAATTATATAGAAATTGATTTATTCACTGTTCTTGCAGGTAGATTTTTGAAAGAAGCGGAGTTATTATTACCAAAAATTACAAATCCTAATATAAAGATTCAACCTGGTAATGTTGGTATTAAGGGCAAAGCACCATTACATTATATTGTGCAAAATGCTTGTGATAAGCCTAACAGTGGTTGGGAAGTACTTCTTGAGAAATTTTTATCATCAAATAATGATACAGGAACAGGTGTAGCCATAAATTCGATGCTCTCACAGAAAGAATTTGTAGATGTTAATATTGGCGATCAAATAGGTACTACCCCTCTTCACGTGGCTTCAAAGTACGGTCGTATGGACTTGATACAAGTTCTTTTAAAATATGGAGCAGATGTGAATAAGCTGGATAAATTGTCATGCAGTCCATTATATCAAGCTGCTAGTGGTAACCATGTTCAAGCTGTAAAACTGCTTTTAGAGCACAAGGCTAAAATTAGTAATGGTGAGAGGTTTCTTAATTATGGTACAATTCTTTATGACCTTGCTAAAGGGGAATATAGTGCAGAAGTGACAACAATGCTTTTAGACAGAGCTTCTACCGAGGAAAAGAATAAAGTATTTTTAGAGTCTTGTAGGATAGGCAAGGTTGAGCTTGTAAGCAAGCTACTTTCTGAATATAGAGTTAATCCTAATCTGATATCGATAGATGGGTGTGCAACTATTTTGCAAGATATATGTCAATTCAACAAACCTAATTCTGTTAACATCGCTAACCTTTTATTACAAGCAGGAGCTGAACAAACGCTAGTAGTAGGAAAGTGGCCAAGTGCATTAGAAATTGTTCAACAAGAGAAAAACAAGGAATTTATAGAATTATTTGCTCAGTATAAAAATAAAACAGGTTCACCCGTACAACACACTAATAATCATTTCCAACCAACTTTAGGACCAGAAGTGCAAAGTGCTCAGCCACCTATAACAGATAATAAGAATCATCATTCTCCACAAAAACAATTTTCAGGAATTTCTTCGAGAGAATGGACAATGGGCTTAGCATTATTGTTTGGTACTGTAGGAGCTACATTAGTTGCAATAGGAATTATACCTGAAATTACTGCTATTGGAATAATTGCAACTGCTGTGTTATTAGGAATTGCGAGTGCAGCATTAGGTGGCGTAGTAGGGTATCTTATAGACATAACAGTAAACAACTTTCATAGCGAAGCTACTATGAAAGTTGCATAACTCATCTCATTCAAATAAAACATACTTTTTCTAGGTTTCAGCGTTATACGCTGAAATCGCAGGTTGTAATCTAAGCAGAATTAACACATTTTTCATAGTACACAATTTATAATCATAAATATTAGAAATGTGAGGAAATTCTGTATGTTTAGCGATAAAATAGTCCTAGACTTTGAAATAGAAAAAGGTGACCGAATAGATCGGTGTTACTTCTCTACACGCATCAAACTTACAGATAAGAGCAAGAGTTTTCTATGTGAAAAGCTCGGTAAACCTAACAATTTAGATGATTACTTTAATCTTAATCCTGAGAATTTTTATATTTATTACAACAAATATAGTGGGCACTATGGTATAAATGAGCTGTATGTCAGAGATAATAATGGTAGATATTTAGCTACTAAACTTCCACTTGATCAGAGCGGATTTTCGATAGAGTTATCATTCGACGAGGTGAATTATGGCTTTTATCCTATGTATTCAATCTATAACCCCACTCAATATGACAAAAAGCAGGAAAAGAGCTTTGAAGATAATGGTGAATTGCAGCCGTTTGTGTCAATTGTATTGGATTACTTTCTAAATGGCTTAACCATTCAAGATATGTTTTTGCAAATACAAAATGAGCTTGTTGAAAAAGAAATAAAATTAGAAGAAGACAGAAGAAAAGCAGAGAAAGAATTAAGTCAAAAGAATGAAAAGTTAAGAGAACTCATAGAAAATGATGAGATTAAAGTACTTAAAGTAATAAAAGGCCATAGTATTGGGAATGGACGTTCAGCGGCAATTTTGCAGCTTGATGGTGATCTTGATGCAAGTAAGTACTACATAGCAGAGTATGAAGGCAATGAATACTTACATTGCACGAGCTCTGGTTATGACATACTGCTTGACCAGAGCGATTTATTTTTTGTTCTCAATAGCAGCTCTTATCTTGAACTTGAAAGCGGTTTCTACTCAATACCTGCTGGCAACTATGCTAAATATCTCGATACTAAGAATCTGCTTTTTCGCGATGATCAACTATCTAAGCAGTTGTGTAAAAACAAGGTAAAGGCTGAATCTACAGTTAACGCATTTTTCTCAAGACTTATTTATAGTGAAAATTTTTAAGAGGTGAATATGAAATTTAAAACAAATTCTGAATATGATAAATCACAAACTTTGATTAAAAAATTATTTCCAAATAAAGAAAGTATAGTAATAAACGATCAGCTTACAATAGAAGTAAAATATGGGGGATTAGCTAGTTATACTCCTGAGTATATAAAACAAACTGTAAAAGATGCTTACGGAGCCTGGTCTGATAATTTCTATTCACAAAAAAGCGTTCATTCTGGTCCAGTAAAATTGCAGCTTTATGTGCTGAAAAATTACGATGATTACAAAGCTCACATCAAGGAACTTTCAGGTGGTAAGGACCATAGAGAATTATGGGGTGGTGGAACGGTCAGAGCACACGAAGCTGACGGCACGATAGCAAAGACTTTTATTGTTGGAGATGTAAATGGTTTACTTTGCGCAAAATCTAAAATTTTAATGGAGAAAATGAGCGATGCATTTCTTGAGTACTCTACCGGTAATATGGATACAGTACCTGAAGTTTTACGTACCGGTATGAAGCTTTTCATGTGGAGCTATTATGCAGCTAAAAAAGAAAGCACTCGCGATATGCATTATACAAAAGAAGCATACAATAAAATGCATGAATCTGGGCATGATACACCATATAAAATAGCAAGTATGTCTAACGACTATAGAATATCAGATTGCTTAGTGACATTCCTACAAGAAAAACATCCTCAATTCATAAAGCAATTGCTTACTGAAATGTCCTTCGATAGAGTACAAGCGATATCAAAATTCAAACATCTTTTGAATAACTCAGAAGTTGAAAAAGAATTTAAGCAGTGGATGGATGTAAAAAGTGGCGATAAAATTGTGGCAGATCTTGTGCCAGATAGTGAAGTTATGACTTTTGGCGAACACAAGCTTCAAATAAATATAAAATATGATGATGAGGAATTAACTCAGAGCAAATTGAGTAGTGTAAAAAATGCCATCGAGAGTACTATAAAAGATTTTGATTCAGCATTTGGCATTAATAATTCTCAGCCTTGGCACAACATACCAAATAAAGTTAATGTTTTCGTATTTAATACAAAGAGTGACTACGAAAATTATCTTAAGGAGTTGAACTTTAGCTATAAAGGCGCTTCTGGCTTAACAGTTCAAGGGCGTGGCTCAGAAATTCATGTTTATTTTTATCTACAAGACCAATTTGATGACTCGTGTAAAACTTTGAAACACGAATTGGGACACGCCTTAACTATCATTAATTCCTATTATGGTACAGGTAATGTTTTGTCTAAAGCCATGCATGAAGGGGTTGCTAACTATATGGCAAGTTTAGAAGATGGTCGGCATGTCAATGACCACGGAGATAAAGAGGCCTTGATTGCAATAAGAAATAAAGATCTCAAACCAGATGAAATATTGCGCAATAATATTTGGAGTAATAAAGGGGAACATTATCATTCGGATGCTGAACAAGTGATCAAATTTCTTGAAGATAAACACCCAGATATGATTGATAATTTGCTCAAGGGCCTTTCTACACATCGTGCAGATAGATCTCAAGGTAATAAATTATTTGAGGATTTTTTGACTGAGCTAAAAGGTTATACTCAGGAATTTAAACAGTGGGTCAAAGCTGAGCTGAGTGGTGAACAACATATGGAATATAATGTTGTTGAATCTAACAGTGTTGAAAGTTCAACAAGCCAACAAAGTGCAGGCAAGGGTCTATATGGTTATAGCCCAGTACATAATGTAAGTGGTGATAAAACCAAGATAGAAAGTGTCAGTAGAGAAGATTCTATGCAACCTGCTAAAAAAGCGAGTGAAGACGAACAAGGAAAAGCTGTTACAACAAAAGTTATGAAGTATAATAAACAGCCTTTCTTAAAGGTGAATATTGATGACAATAATGTAGAAAACACTATAGGAAAAGTAAACGAGATAAATAAGGTAACAGGTGCGACGAGTTTACATTCTGCTGCTTCATTGGGAGATTTAAGCAAAGTAGCAACGCTACTGAAACACAATTCATATATTGATACAAGAGACCATAACGGACAAACGCCACTACATTACTCTATTCAGTCAGGAAATACGGAAGTAGCAAAATATCTCATTGATAATGGTGCAAATCTTAATATCCAGGACAATCCTTATCGTCAAACTGCTAAATATGCTTATTCCAAAACACCTTTACACTATGCTATTGAATCTGGCAATACAGAGATAGTTAAATATCTAATAGATCGTGGTGCAAATCCTAATATTCAAGATGCTTATTCCGAAACGCCATTATACAGTGCTATTTATTCAGGTAATACAGAAATAGTGAAGTATCTATTAGATCATAACGCAGATCCTAACAGTAAGGGTTTTTATACTTTTCCATTGCTTGCTGCTATTAAGCTAGGGCATGCGGAAATAGTTAAGAGTTTAGTTGAGCATGGCGCAGATCTTGGTATCAAGAACACGTCAGCTCAAACACTGCTGCACTATGCAATTGAGCTAAAACATACGGAAATTGCTAAATACTTAATAGATCGTGGTATAGATGTTGATACCCGTGATATTAGCTCTGGTAAATCTCCACTACATTTTGCCATGCACATGAAAGATATGGAAGTAGTTAAATATCTCATAGAGCATAATGCGGATATTGATATTCAGAATAGCTATGGCTTAACACTTTTGCATCTTGCTGTTGATCTTGGGAATAAGAAGATGATAGAGCAGTTAGTTGAAAAAGGTGCAAACATTAATGCTCAGGATAATGATGGCTGGACACCTTTAGTTCATGCAGTGAGGAATGGGCAGTTAGATGCAGTGAAGCATCTGATAGAAAACGGTGCTGATATTAATGTTGTAGGTAAAGAAGGAGATAGATTACTTGATCATATCACGTTTTGTATGAAAGATGCAAAACTACACAAAGATGTAGCAGAAAGTAAAAAATATGACGATAACGATTCTCATTATCAAAAGCTTTCAAAAAAAGCTGCAATTTTGGAGGAGACTGGAGAGTATATGCTTAGCTACCTTAAAAAAATTACTCTGCAAGAGAACAATATAGATCAAACGCCAGCAGATCAACCTGCAAGTGAAGAAAGGAATAAAAGGTCGCTAGTAGAAGATGAAGAGAAGCAAGAGGAAATAACTGTTATAGATAATGTGAAAGAAGAATCACAACATCCTTTAAAAATCAAAGTAGGTGAAGCTATTGGAGATGGTAAATATAAGGCGGTGCTGCAAGCTCAAAATCAAGACATAGATAATTTTTATCAGAACTTAAGCAGTCAGTATACTGCTGGGAAATACAATTATAATCAAATGATAGCTCTGTATAATAAAGTTTATGTGCAAGATTCCAATCTTGATGGGAACGTTCAAAAAAGTGTGTCAAGCCGAAAAAAAAGTAATAAAT
>NZ_JAFEVH010000006.1:0-46874 GCF_048054155.1 Wolbachia endosymbiont of Nasonia giraulti | reverse complement strand
TAGAGCAAAAGTGGATTACTGCTTTGCCTAATTGGGCTTTAACTATGTCTCAACTTGATATCTTTTTTCCTGGTAGGTTAAAAATTGAGTTGAATTGAAAATGCGGTTTGACACACTTTTTTGAACGTTCCCTATTTTTCTTTTTTTATAGGCTTTATAGAGCAGTATGATTAGATGTTGAATGTTATGGCAAATAAAAATAATAACTCTAATTCAAAGTGTAAAAATTTTTGTGTTCTGGGTGATAGTTTATCTGATAATGGTGTAATTATTGAAATTTTAATAACTTATCCTTTGTAAGAAATGTGAAACTTAATGCCCCTTTTTATTAAGGAGGATTTTTAGCAATGGCCTTACTGTTGTTGAATATGTAGCAAAGTATTTAGGTTTAGAAGAATTTAAGTCATCATGGAGATGCTCATTTTTTGATCGATACTATGAACAGCAAGATCATAACTATGCGATTTTATATGCAACAGCATCTGAAATTCTTAACCCTATTTTTTCTTATTTCCTCAATAAATTTCGTTTAGTTAATCAGCTAAACGCAGTAATTAAACATCATCCAGACGTAGGTAAAGGAGATTTTATTTTTCATTATAATCGAGGAAATAATATTATGGGTGCCACTGCTTATAACAATGTTAAAGCAGAAAAAGTATTGAAATAAAGCGGTTAGTGAAATATGTATGCATTTGGTTCTAAATGAATATGGTGTAAAGCATGTGATTGTTGCAAATGTGACTGAGGTTGGTTTGATACTAGCTTTAATAAAGACGAAAAGCAAGAGAGCTGGCTGCAAAGCTTACACAGAGTTTCAATACAAAATTAGCTAATGATTTAGATTATATGAAGAAAGGTGCAGATCTTGAAATAAAAGCATTCGATCTTAACTCTAAAATGAAAAGTATGCTTGGTAAATATAAGAGCAAAGGGTTAAATGATCGAGATGCATACCTATCAAACATCGTAGACCAGTTTGGGGGAGGGTGATTTGGAAAAAGTATGAAGATACTCTTGTTGATATTTAAAGGAAGGCTTGATACTTACTATAATTCTGGATGCAGCACAGAAATACTAAAGGATTATTTCTTCTTTGATTATTTTTATACAACTGCAGAACCTTATTGTGAAGTTGGTAATGAAATGTATGAGTTGATAAAAAATTAGATTTCTTTTAAACATCTTTACGGTTTGTAGTAACTATCTGCGTATCTGAATGGTAAAGGTAGGGGGGTAAACAAAGTAATCTAAAATATAGAGAAAATACACAACGGTGCTTGATACATAGCTATTACGATTTTATTCTCTTTTTGTCATTTTAGTGCTAGAATGACATTCTGCTAGTGAAGTTTATTCTTTGATATATTAACTATAAATATAGAGAAGTCTTACTAAATAAAAAGGTAAAAGGAACCTCTGAGTAGTGAAATTTTGACTCTATATTACTGTAAGTGGTGCTGTAATAATGTTCTAACAAGCGCGACTTGGCTGAGTATAGAAAAAATTTAAAAAACCGCTATAATTTTACGTAATCTACCAATAAACACCTAAGTTTTTACTGGATTTTGTGATTGATCCTACAGTCAAAAACGAATTTTGAGTCATAAATACTTTTAGTGCCATAATAAAATAGGGAGGTTTGTCAAGTAAAGTTCTTTATTTCATCAGATGCGCTGCCAAATTGTTATGCAAGCAAGTTTTTTAGTTTTCGTATATCCGAAGTAATTCTTGTGCATTGGCCTTGATTAGAGTCGGACATTCTCTATCATTTAATAATGAATGCAATATTTCAATTGCACCTTTAATGTCGTTACTGTGTATCTTTACTATAGCGATAGCTTCTTGGCTTGAATAAGGGTACACTGCATTTGATTCTAAATTACTAATTTTATCTTTATTTGTTTTTTCAACGCTGGAGTGAAGTAAGCTCATTACTTCTAAGTATTGTGCTAACTCACGCAAAACATCAGGAGCATCTTTATCGTCTGCCAAATCATTATAAATAATAGATGCTGTGTCTGTTGGCATTGAATCTGAGATATGATTGAATGCGCGTTCAAAATTTGCTAAATACTCCCAATTTGAATCTATTTCTTCTAGCAGCGACTTATTATCTTTTTTTAAGAATAATACTTCGTAAAACTTGTCACCTGCAGTTATAGATTGTTTTGTGTTACCAATGTTGCGCAATAAGTATAATGTGATGCCAACTAACATTGGCGCGAGAGCAAGCAGAAAGATGTATTTTTTCATGGTAATATTCCAAATAGTTATATATTTATACATTAATGCTTTTGATTTGCAAAAACATATTGACATAGTGATTATATCACATAATAATATTCTTAAGGTTGTTTGAATAGTTGGAGATTAAAATATTTCTAAAGTAGAAATAAAGACAGCAGTATTAAGCTAAATTATTTTTTGTCGGATTTATCCGACGTACCCTCAACCTTTCATAGGTTGAAGTCTAAATTTGAGAGTTTGATCCTGGCTCAGAATGAACGCTGGCGGCAGGCCTAACACATGCAAGTCGAACGGAGTTGTACTGTAGCTTGCTATGGTATAACTTGGTGGCAGACGGGTGAGTAATGTATAGGAATCTACCTAGTAGTACGGAATAATTGTTGGAAACGGCAACTAATACCGTATACGCCCTACGGGGGAAAAATTTATTGCTATTAGATGAGCCTATATTAGATTAGCTAGTTGGTGGAGTAATAGCCTACCAAGGCAATGATCTATAGCTGATCTGAGAGGATGATCAGCCACACTGGAACTGAGATACGGTCCAGACTCCTACGGGAGGCAGCAGTGGGGAATATTGGACAATGGGCGAAAGCCTGATCCAGCCATGCCGCATGAGTGAAGAAGGCCTTTGGGTTGTAAAGCTCTTTTAGTGAGGAAGATAGTGACGGTACTCACAGAAGAAGTCCTGGCTAACTCCGTGCCAGCAGCCGCGGTAATACGGAGAGGGCTAGCGTTATTCGGAATTATTGGGCGTAAAGGGCGCGTAGGCTGGTTAATAAGTTAAAAGTGAAATCCCGAGGCTTAACCTTGGAATTGCTTTTAAAACTATTAGTCTAGAGATTGAAAGAGGATAGAGGAATTCCTGATGTAGAGGTAAAATTCGTAAATATTAGGAGGAACACCAGTGGCGAAGGCGTCTATCTGGTTCAAATCTGACGCTGAAGCGCGAAGGCGTGGGGAGCAAACAGGATTAGATACCCTGGTAGTCCACGCTGTAAACGATGAATGTTAAATATGGGAAGTTTACTTTCTGTATTACAGCTAACGCGTTAAACATTCCGCCTGGGGACTACGGTCGCAAGATTAAAACTCAAAGGAATTGACGGGGACCCGCACAAGCGGTGGAGCATGTGGTTTAATTCGATGCAACGCGAAAAACCTTACCACTTCTTGACATGGAAATCATACCTATTCGAAGGGATAGGGTCGGTTCGGCCGGATTTCACACAAGTGTTGCATGGCTGTCGTCAGCTCGTGTCGTGAGATGTTGGGTTAAGTCCCGCAACGAGCGCAACCCTCATCCTTAGTTGCTATCAGGTAATGCTGAGTACTTTAAGGAAACTGCCAGTGATAAGCTGGAGGAAGGTGGGGATGATGTCAAGTCATCATGGCCTTTATGGAGTGGGCTACACACGTGCTACAATGGTGTCTACAATGGGTTGCAAGGTGCGCAAGCCTAAGCCAATCCCTAAAAGACATCTCAGTTCGGATTGTACTCTGCAACTCTAGTACATGAAGTTGGAATCGCTAGTAATCGTGGATCAGCATGCCACGGTGAATACGTTCTCGGGTCTTGTACACACTGCCCGTCACGCCATGGGAATTGGTTTCACTCGAAGCTAATGGCCTAACCGCAAGGAAGGAGTTATTTAAAGTGGGATCAGTGACTGGGGTGAAGTCGTAACAAGGTAGCAGTAGGGGAATCTGCAGCTGGATTACCTCCTTAGGCTTTGTACGTAATTCACCATTTCAAATAATAGTGTCATTATGTACTATACTGCTGTCTTTACTTCTACTTTATTTTTTAATTTCTCGATAACGAAATTTTATGAGTAATAGGCCTCTTTCCCCATATTTACAAATATATAAAGTACAAGTTACTAGTTTTTTTTCTATTATGCATAGATTGACTGGTATCTTGCTATTTCTTTTATTAATCATACTTTCTTGGTATTTTATATTATATGTTTACTCCCCTAAGTTAATTATAGTAAGGTGCTTAAATGCATTATTGTTCACTCCTGTTGCTAAATTAGCTTATATCTTATGCTTTGTAAGCTTTGTGTATCATTTTCTTAATGGTATTCGTCATTTATTGTGGGATGCTGGGCTTAATTTAGAAATTGCTAGTGTTTTAAAAAGTGCTATGTTACTAACAATAATGCTATTTCTTTCTACTATGGCTTTTTTATTTATATTTATATGAGTCAATCTGTAAATTCAGTACATCATTGGTGGATCCAGCGTGTTTCTGCGGTGATTTTGTTATTTTTATTTCCTTGGTTTATTTACTCATTTTCTTGCACATTTTATGTTGATGGCCCTTTATCTTTTAATGAAAGATTATTTCAGGCTATTAATCATCCACTAGAGCTTTTGTTTTTTGTTATACTGGTGTTTTGCATTTTTTGGCATGCAGTTCTTGGAATGCAAGTAGTGTGCGAAGATTACATACACAGTGTACCTCTAAGAGTTTTTACGATTACTTGTATAAAGTACTTGTCGAGCATTACTTATATAATCCTCGCTTTTACAATCTTTGTCTTCTACAGGCATATTTTCTTGTAAAATTGCCAATTCTGTGTTAATATATTATTAGTGTACTAGTTTTATCATTGAACTATAGTGATTTTGGTTTAGCAATATGTTAGAGACATTGAAAAAGTGGGGAACAGACCTTACGCTAAAAGTGAAGGATCTATTTAGTTCATCTGAGTCTCAAGTTTATGTCAAAGATCTTAGAAAGGTAATGGTATATAAGGATGGGAGGAAATGCCAGTATCCAAAAAATTATGATCAAATTGTACAGTCTGCTAAAATCATAGAAAACAGGGATATGCATGGAAATGCTATACTAGATAAAGATAAAAATCCAACCTATAAACTTTTGTATGGTCAAAAAGATGAGAATGGAAAACAACCAAGTTTCAGATTATCTTTAGTTACCGAAGATAAAGATAATGATAGATCTTATTTTACTATCAATTATATAGACAATCAGGATAAGCAAATTCCTATAGATTGGTTAAGTAAGTCATACTTTGAGCCATTAGGCTTTTCGAGAATGGATTTGAAAAAACACGTGCCAATTTTCGAAGCTCAAAAAACTAATGATCCTAAATATCCGTTTGGATTAACTCACTCTTCTGTGCTAATGAAAAAGGTAAAAAATGGAGAATTACTATACACTAGTAATTATAAAAAATTAAGCACTAATTTTTCAGAAATTAGAGATCAAAATGGTAGTCTAGAGCTAGATAAAAGTCTGATATCTGTTCCTATTGTTTTTGCTGCGGGTTTAGCTAAGATTTGTGCTAGACTGCTGACTTTCATTCCTATAAAATTAGGAGAGAATTTGATAGCTAGAAAAAATCGAGTTGCAAAATCTTTTGGTTATCTTTTTTTCACTCCTGCAGTGGTAGTAAAAAATTTAGTAAATATGGGAGCTACAATACTTAAGGTTCCAATTTTATTATTTGTAGCAAATGAGAAAAAGTATGGTGATGCTTATCTTACTATGTCGAAACACCAATTGAAAGAATGTTGGAAAGAAATAAAAAGCGACTTTAATGTTGTTGCAAATGGGGAAAGGCCAAAGCCGAAGCAGAAGGATCATAAGCCACTCAGTATAGTGGGCACGTGGGATGAGCTTGACGCTAGAAGTCCAGGTATTGAAAGAGACTTGGAAAAGGCGCTGAATAAAAGTAGTGAAAGTATAGATAAATCCAGAGAATCAGGTGTTGGAGAAAGCTTAAAGGAGAAGCCGCAAAACAAAACTGATAAAAAAATAGCTGCAGCCGTTAATCAAAAAAGCAGCACTCCTCATATTGATAGAGAGATAGAAAGAAGACAAGACTCATCACGAAATGTAGGGATTCCATAATGCTCGTAGTCAATCATCACTTTAAATTACTTTTTACTTTAATCATCTCACAATAAAAACTTGCATGCATTTTGCCGTTAGTATAAGATATTAATCAAATAATTAATATCTTAATTAAATGCGCCCTGTAATACTGTGTGGTGGTAGTGGCAGCAGACTTTGGCCTCTATCTAAGCCAAAGCAATTTCAGAAAATATTTAGTCAGAATACTATGTTTCACAACACTTTGTTGAGGCTAAAAGGCGATTATATGCCACCCATCATTACCACAAATATACAATATGAGTCATTATTGATGCAGGAATTACATTCATTACAGGAATGTAAAGTAGTTTTTGAACCAGTTAAAATTGGGACAGCGGCAGCAACACTAATTGCTGTGCTTCTCTGCGATAGGAACGAGACAATCTTAGTTCTGCCTTCAGACCATTTTATAGGTGATTTGAATAGTTTTTATGTTTCTATTGAGAAAGCGTCTAAGCTAGCCTCTGAAACTGACTCTATAGTCACTTTTGGGGTAAAGCCTCATGAATTCAATTCTGAATACGGCTATATAAATGCAGTATATGGTCAGAAAGAAAAATGTCATATAGTAAAAGATTTTACAGAAAAACCCGAGCGTAAGGTAAGTAACGATCATTATTGGAACTCTGGAATATTTGTGTTTAGAGCAAAACGCTATATAGATGAGATAAAAAAAATTGCTCCGACTCTCTATAATTTATGTTGTGAAAGTATGAAGCATTTTGTATCACGAGAGAGATTTCTGTATTTAGAACAGCAAAATTGTGCAGGAATGGGTGATACATCTATTGATCACCTAGTGATAGAAAAAGCAGAAAATATTGTAATGATAGAAGCCAATTTCGATTGGATGGATGTTGGCACTTGGGGTTCAGTTTTAGAGTTAAGTAAGAGATTTAATAAGAATTTTGAGTCGTTTCAAGCTGTAACCAAAGGAAGAGAGCCAGTTTTGATGACAGAAAATGATGCAAAAAATTTACTAGGTAGAGTTTATAAACGGCCAAGTAAGAGCCTAATGTTGTTCATTAATAAAGTTAAGGAAGTAAAGCCAATAAGGAAAGAGATTAAGCCATGGGGATTTTATAGTGTAGTTTTAATGGGCAAGGATTTTCTTATAAAATACCTTTTTATAAATCCACTGAGCTGCACTTCTAAGCAATTTCACCACTATAGAGATGAGTACCATATAATACTATCAGGGGTTGGATGCGTGAGTTTAGATGACAAAACATATGCTATAACAAAAAATCATGTAGTAGAGATTCCAAGGAAGGTGTTTCATAAAATTGAGAATAAAAGTACAAGATTTCCTCTTGAGATAGTTGAGTTTCAGGTAGGAAAGTTTTTATCTGATAATGATATAGCAAGATTGGACGATATATATGGAAGGTCTTAATATAGAATATTGAATATATTCTATAAGCTTGCTAAATTTAGACAACCTAATTTGAGGTAAAGGAAAAATTACAGTTATATGAAGCATAAAAAGTATGATATTTAAATCTTAGTATAATGTCTATTGCCTTTGAATTTACTATGGCTATTCGCTATTTGCGAGCAAAGAATTCTAGATTTTGCTCTATAATGGCCTTGTTTTCTATTATTGGTATTGCTCTTGGAGTTGCAACGCTAATAGTAGTAATGTCTGTAATGAATGGGTTCAGAGCAAAGCTGCTCGACTCTGTACTTGGCATTAATGGTCATATTAATGTTTACTTTGATAGAAGCATAAATTCAGATTACCACGCAGTGTTAAAATCTATTGAGAAAATCCCAGGTGTATTAAAAGCTACTTCTATGACCAATGATCAAGTGATCGTTGCAGCAAATAGTGGAATTGTGGGTAGCGTAGTCCGTGGTGTGTCAACTAAAGACTTACTTAATAATACTACCGTTAAGAATAATGTAATTATGGGTAACGTGGAAAAATTCGATGAAGGTATCATAATAGGGGCAAGATTAGCAGAAGCTTTGAATATTGATTATGGTGATAACATTATGCTTATATCACCTGAAGGATTTGATGCACTGTCTGGTGAAATACCAAAAATGAAAGAATATAAAGTTGTAGCAATATTTGATATGGGTATGTTTGAGTACGACAATACCTTGATGTATATGCCCATGAAATCAGCTCAGGCTTTTTTTAATTATAAAGATAGTGTGAGAAATATAGAAGTGTTTATAGACGATATTGCTGCGGCTAATAAGCTAGCAAATGCTATAGTAGAAGAAACAGGAATGAAAGCTGAAAGTTGGCAATCTCAGCAAAGCCATTATGTTAATGCTTTAAAAACTGAAAGAAATGTGATGTTTTTAATTCTTACTTTGATTATAGTTGTGGCAGCATTCAATATTGTTTCAAGTTTGATGATGATAGTGCAAGAAAAGAAATCTGCAATTGCAATTATGCGTACGTTTGGTGCAACAAGCGGAAGCATTATGCGCATATTTTGTGCTTGTGGATTGCTGATTGGTTTTACAGGAACTTGTCTTGGCTCTATTATAGGGGTTGTTTTTTCTCTCAATATTGAAAGTATTAGAGTGTTTTTAGAAAACATTACCAACATCAAACTGTTTGATCCTATGATATACTTTTTTTCAAGTTTGCCAGTGATATTAGTCTCTCAAGATGTGATTAATATTTCTGCACTTGCATTGTTCTTATCATTTTTAGCGACAATTCCTCCTGCATTACAAGCAGCTGCTCAAGATCCTGTGGAGATATTACGTTATGAATGATACTTGGAGAAAATGCATAGGTTGGTTCTTAATTATATTGTTGTTTGTTAGCTATATTACAATAAATAACATAATATTTTTTAAAATAAATCAGCAAGAGAGTGAAAATAGTATAAGTATTGTAACGGAAAAGATAGATGAACTTAAAATGTTGCTTGAAGTTAATCAAATTAAGGTAGAGAAAAAGATATTTGATTTAAAGAGAAATCTGCACACTCAATGTGAGCAAGGTGACGGTAGTTCAAGGCATAAGAACCTCGCAAAGTTGCTGCTACTTGTGATTAAGATGAAGAATTCGTTATTGCAAGAAGCCAAGTTTGATAATCATATAAATTCGATAAAGCCTTTGATATCAGAGCTTGACGATCCAGAAATAGAAAATGCAGTAAATGAATTGGAAAATTTGAAAGAGGTAGATACTTTATGCGGGTTGAAATTGTCTTTTGAGAGGAACATGACTGTTATTAACTACAATAAAAGTAACTTGTTTAAAAAAATCATTTCAAATTGGATAAAGATAGATGATCGTAGTGATCCACTCAGGTTAAAGCTTGCGGAAATTGAAGAATTAATAAGCGATAATGATTGGCAGAGCATAGCCACCGCAATAAGTGACTTAACATACCCAGAATTCAAACCATGGCTTAATAAATTGAATGATTTTATTGTAGCTTTCAAGAATACTTCAATAATATATCGTCACTTATTACAATACATCTCATGGTTTATTTTATAATTTTTGCTTTTTCGTTTTTATTTGGCATATGGATCAAGGTAAGTGGTGAAGTAATAAAGTTGGAATTAGGCAATTACACTATAAGTATTGATCTATATTTCGTTATTCTTGCTTGCGTAGTCTTATTATTTTTATTGATTGCAGTTGCACGTTTTTGTTCTTCTATTTCATCAACATTTGCTAACATAAAAAATAGAAGAAGAAGTAGGGAAGAATTGCTTCTCTTTGAAGCTTTCTTTAGCTTAGACTTAGGTAATATAGAGAACACCAATAAGCTAATTAAAAATCTAAATGAAGAAAGTGATAAATTATCTTTAGTAAAGCTCTTTAATTCAGGTAAAACGGGAAATTACAGCTTTTTCAGCCATAATTTAACGAGTATTGCAAGTAAAAATCGCAACTTAGCTCTACTTCTGATCAATAAACTGATTATTCACCTAAAGCAAGAAAGGTTAGTCTTTCAAAAATTTATAGAATATTGCTCTAGTTCAATTAATGATAAAATTTTGTCTATTCCCTTTCAAATAGAGCATTGTATATTGCAAGAAGATTGGATAAATGCAATTTCAAAGTTAAAGGAAGCTATCAAATTCAATATTTTTCTTCCCTTTGATCGTAAAAAGATGTTAGCGGTTTTTTATTGCGCTTTAGCAAAGCAATACGAAAGCAAAGGAAGTTTTTACAAAGCTATAGATTATTTAGCTAAAGCACAAAGTTATTATGCAACTTTTCAGCCCATCAATTATTTAAAGGCAGAATTATATATCAAGCTTGAAAAAATCAGAAAAGCTTCCACAGTATTAGAGGAAGAGTATAGAGTAAATCCTACTCCTCAATCAGCTAGAATGTATATCAAATTAAATAATAAAGGCGCTGAAAGACTATATAACTTACGCCCTGATTATTATTTTAGTTATTGCTTGCTTGCTTTGTCTTCAATTAGCTTAGGGAAATATGATCTTGCAAGTCAGCATTTAGATATTGCTATGAAAAAAGCTAATTACATATCAATCTACCTTGTTATGGTACAGCTCAAGATTATGCTACAAGAGTATGATCAAGCAATTTACTGGCTAAATAAGATGGACTCAGAAGCTGTGCCTGATCCAGGTTGGAAATGTGTTGATTGTAATAAAGAGCTAAAGCAATGGGATTATAAGTGCTCAAGTTGCAATAGTCTTAATTGTATTTACCTTATATTATAAGACTCCATAAGGTGTGATACTTTTACATCGAGATTGCTTTAATATAATCTTTATCTCAAAACAGTAAATCTGTGAGTTTCTTAGTTAGGTTTGACTCCAATGTCAAAAAAACTTGTTTTTAGACATTACCAGTTATATATTTTAATAAATTAGAATTATATACAAAATGAAGAGCTTAAAGGAATTATCCTTAAGAATTAAAAATATTAAGTCTGTGCAGAAAATCACGAAAATAATGCAAATGGTTTCTGCAGCAAAATTATTACAAAGCCAAAAGAGATTATCAAATTCAAAATTGCATATATCTAAGCTGCATAGCATTATTTCTTCACTAGCGCTATCAGCGGATCAAGAGTTACTAGCAAGAATTCTAAATATCAATAATGAAGATTCTTTCCTAGTATTTATTATTGCATCTGATCGTGGTTTATGTGGCAGCTTTAACTCCTCTGTTGTTAAATTCAGTCAGGAGCATATAAACAAATTAATTGCAAATGATAAGAAAGTAGACATTGTTTTTTTTGGTAAGAAAGCTTTTGAGACAGGCAAAAATAGATTTAATTCTAAAAATATCTTGAAGGTTGAAAATAGTAAGGGAATCACACTAAAGCGTGTGGAAGCCTTGGTTAGTGATATAGATCTAAGTAAATACAATAAAGTTAAGGTTTTTTACAGTAGATTCTATAATACCTTCATGCAAAAGCCAATATTAGAAACAATAAAACCATGGAGTAAAGACTCATTATTAATTGATAATTCTGTAGTTAGTCCTCTAACAGATTACAGCTATGAGTATGAACCACAAAATATTGAGTTTATTTTAAAATCTTTGACTCAAGATTATGTTACAGCTGCTCTTTATTCTGCTTTACTTGAAAGTGCAGCAAGTGAAAATAGTGCTAGGATGGTTGCTATGGAATCAGCAAACAGAAATACAAAAGAAATGCTAAATAAACTAGCATTACTTTATAATCGTTCTCGTCAAGCAGCAATTACAACTGATTTGATTGAAGTTATAGGTGGTGCAGAATCTTTATAGAAACTCAAGGAATGAAAAATGAATATATTAAATATTGCAGCAGATATCACTAAACTAATAAAAAAGCAGAATCAAGACGCAGAAGTTACAATATATGAAACTAATAAGACCTCGGTTTCTCAGCGTCTGTCAAAAATTGAACAAATATCACAATCTAGAAACTGTACTGTCGGAATTAGAGCTATAGCAGGTAAGAACAAAGCTGCGTATATTTCCACAAACGATTTGAATAATCTTAGTAGTGCAGTGAGCCAAGTGGTGGAAATGGCAAAGAATGCCCAGGAAGATCCTTATATTAGTTTTGCTGTAGATGGCAGTAATTATATCTCTTCTGCAGATTTAAATATCTCAGATAATAATGTTGTAACAATTGATAAATTAAAAGAAATTACTGAAGCTGCAGAAAATTCAGCTCTTGCACATAAAAATATTATTAATTCCGAAGGAGCTTCATCTTCACATACTTCAGTAAATACAGTATTATCAACCGTTTCTGGTTTTGTTGGTTCATTTAGTAAGTCAACTTTTGTTAATCAGGTTTCTGTTGTTGCTGGAGAAAAGAGTGAAATGAAAATAGGCTACGATTACGATGTAGCATGCAACTTCAGTGATTTAAAAACACCGGAGTCAATAGGGAAAGAAGCAGCAAAAAGAGCAATAGATCAATTGGATTCATGTACAATCAGGACAGGCAAATTTCCGGTTGTTTTTGAAAAAAGAGCAGCAAAAGAGCTAGTAAAGAGCTTTGCTTCTGCCATAAATGGTAGCAATATTGTAAATAATAGCTCTTTTTTGAGAAATAGTTTAAATACTCAAATTTTTAATACTGAGATTAGCATTATCGATGATCCATTGTTACCAAGAGGTATAGCATCAAGACCATTTGATGGGGAAGGAATGATGAGTAGGAGAAATGAATTTGTAAAAAATGGAGTACTACAAAACTGGATTTTAGATCTATATTCGGCTAAGAAATTAAACTTGGAAACGACCGCAAATGCAACTCGTACAAGTAATGCTGCAATTATTCCTTCAGCTAGTAACTTCTATTTCAAAAATGGTAATAGGTCATTTAAGGAATTAATTGAGGAAGTAAAAGAAGGAATATATGTAACTGATTTATTTGGTTTTGGTGTTAATTTAATCAATGGCGACTATAGTCAAGGTGCATGCGGATTTTTTATAGAAAATGGTAAAATAACTGACCCAATACACGAAATTACTGTTGCTGGCAATTTGAAAGATATGTTTAGCAATTTGGTTGTTGCAAATGATCTAACTTTCTGTGGGCAATTTAATTCACCAACGATTAAAGTTAGTGAAATGACAGTTGCAGGTTCACTTGGTGGTTAAAAATTTTAGTTGCATTAAGTACAATAATTGTGTACTATTACTATGTAATGTTAAGAATAGACTATGGAGTATAGAAGTTTAGTTGCAGTAACTAAGCTTAAAGCATTCTAAATCGTAATTTCAAAGTTTTTCATCACATTAATAATATTAGTTAGTAGTTTAGGAGTTATCCATATGGAATTTGGTAATATAAAATGGTTTAATGTTGAAAAAGGCTATGGTTTCATCAAGCCAGAAGGTAAAGGTGAGGACGTTTTTGTACATGTTAGTACATTAGAACGTTCAGGAATAAGACCTGATGCACTTCGAGGAGAGGATAAAAAGAAAGGAATGAAAGGGGAAAGAGTAAGTTATGAGCTTAAAGAGGAGCGTGGTAGGAACGGGGAAGATAAAAAGTCTGCAATAAATTTAAGATTAGAAGATTAGTCTATCGTGAAGCTTTTTAATAGGGTAATGTATTGTGAGTAATTTTCATGAAATGGGGCTTCCAACTTTGCTTAGGCAAGCTCTAAGTAAAAATAATCTTTGTGTTCCAACCCCGATTCAAATGCAAGCGATTCCTCTAGCTCTCCAGGGCAAAGATATTCTTGGATCTGCTCAAACGGGAACTGGAAAGACTTTGGCATTTGCTATTCCACTGGTTGCTAAATTGCTGAATGAGCCAAGCATTGGTTCAGCTTTAGTCATCGTGCCAACCAGAGAGCTTGCTCATCAGGTAACAAATGAGATGAGAAAACTCTTATCTCAAAATTCTGTACTAAGAGTCGCTTTGTTGATTGGAGGTGAGCCTATTTTTAGGCAGCTAAATCAGCTTCAGAAAAAACCACAAATCATAATAGGTACTCCTGGTCGTATTATAGATCATATTGAGCGTAAAGCTTTGATTACTCGCAATGTCAGCACTCTTGTACTTGATGAAACGGATCGTATGTTTGATATGGGCTTTGGAATTCAAATTGAAGGGATCATGAAATATCTGCCAAAAATACGTCAGACTCTTATGTTTTCTGCAACTCTTCCTAGTGATATAGTTAAACTTACTGAGAAGTACCTTAATCAGCCAGAGCGTGTTTCTGTTGATTGTCAGGCTACAACTTCTGCAAAAATTAAGCAAGAAATTGTTTATGCATCAGAATCAGAAAAATATGGAAAACTTATTACACAATTATGTCAGCGCAAAGGATCGATCATTATTTTTGTCAAAACAAAGCGAGGAGCGGATCAGCTAGCTGACAAATTGCACAAAGATGACTATAGCGCTTTGGCAATTCATGGTGATTTAAGGCAGCACAAGCGTGAAAGAGTCATTAATTCTTTTCGTCGTGGCCGCAATCAAATCATGGTTGCAACAGATGTTGCTTCTCGCGGCCTTGATATTCCGCACATTCAACATGTTATCAATTATGATGTACCACAATCGCAAGCTGATTATGTTCATCGTATAGGTAGAACTGCACGTGCGGGAGCTGAAGGATTTGCATTATCTTTTGTTACACCTCAAGATAAGAGAAGACTGCCTGCACTAGCAGATAAAGAAGGAGAGCCAAATTTTGATTGTAGTATGCAATCTCAAAAACGTAACAGCAAAAAGATCTTTAAAAGGCCAAGTACGTTAAAGGCTAAATACGGTAGAAAAAAGATCAATGTATTTAAGAAGAAAAGCAGAGTACTAGAAAAAGCGTATTAATGTACTTAACTATTCTTCTATTCTTTAAAAGCTCCAGTAAGCTTGCTGCAAAGTGAAGTGATTGGAGGATGGTAGAAAGAATATATAGCTAGCCCAAATTAGATTTACCTACAATTTGATAATCTTAATTCTGCTGCTTATAACGTTTTGAGATTATCACAACGGTATAATGTTAGGCTGTGTGGACTATAATCTGTAGCTTCATTCAATTTGGCTACAACGAGCTGCTAGATTTCAGTTTTTTTAATAATTGTGTGCTACTAATTATATATAAATTTACACTTTTAAAGATAATAGATGATTTCTAAAAATTTGGAGGCAAGTTTAAATAGAGCGTTACAGATTGCTTCTGATTGTAAGCTTAAATATGCAAAAGTGGAACATTTGTTGCTAGCATTAACCAAAGATGTGGATGTAAATTATGTTTTATCAAGATGTAAAATCAGAGCTGGTGAAATCATAAATATAGATAATATTATATTAAGGAATGATCATGGTAATAATACAAAAGGTTTTTTACAAGACAACTCCGAATTAACTGTCAACAAAGTTGAGCCTGATGTGCTATTTCAACGCATAGTACATAAAGCCATGATACGAGCTCATCGTCTGGGAAGAAAAGAAATAAATGGAGCAAGTATTCTATTAGAGATTCTGTCTGAGCAAGATTTATACATTGAAGAGCTATTACGCAAACAGAATGCAAAGGATTCTAATTTGATTTATAACATATCCAATATAAAATATTCAGGTGATATAGAAGAATATGTAACTAATCGCAAGATAAAACTTGATAAGAATAACGATATCTCTACTGTAGCAAATAAAGGTGAATTATTAAAAGATGAAGAAGTTCTGCAAAATTATTGTAGAAATTTAAATGATTATGCAAGAAGCAAAAAAATAGATTATGTCATTGGTCGTGATTATGAATTAAATCGCACTATAGAAATCTTGCTAAGACGCAGAAAAAATAACCCTTTATATGTCGGAGAACCAGGTGTTGGTAAAACAACAATAGTTGAAGGCTTGGTATTGAAAATTATTGAAGGTAGTGTTCCGAGTGCACTGAGATCGAGCATAATTTATGCTTTGGATTTAGGCTCACTTCTTGCAGGAACACGCTATAGAGGTGACTTCGAAGAGAGAATAAAATCTATAATAAAAGTAATTGAGGCAAAACCTGGCGCTATTCTTTTCATTGATGAAATACACACTATTATTGGAGCAGGTTCAACAAGTGGCAGCTTTCTTGATGCTGGCAATCTGCTCAAACCTGCACTTGCAAGAGGTGCGTTGCGTTGTATAGGTGCAACTACATATAGAGAATATAGCAATAGCTTTGAAAAGGATAAAGCATTAGCAAGGAGGTTTCAAAAAATTAATGTAAAAGAGTCTTCTATTAATGATACGGTAAAGATACTAGATGGTATAAAGCATTACTATGAAAGGTATCATGGAGTGTATTACACGAAACATGCCATTAAATCTGCAGCTGAACTTTCACACAAGTATATCACTGGGCGAATATTACCTGATAAAGCAGTTGATGTTATAGATGAAGCAGGGGCATATTGTAAGTTACAAAAAAACAGGCGAAAAGTTATAAACAGTAGAGACATTAAGAGTACTATCGCTAGGATTACAAACGTACCTTGCGGGTTTGATGATATGCAAAGAGTAAAATCTTTGAAAGAAAATCTCAATAGGGCCATTTTTGGTCAAGAGCAAGCGATAGAGTTTCTCGTTAATTCTATTAAAATTGCTAAATCTGGTCTGAGAAGTTACAATAAACCCTTGGCAAAGTATCTTTTTGCAGGGCCAACTGGTGTAGGTAAGACTGAGCTTGCGAAGCAGCTAGCACAAAATATGGGTATGAACCTTATTCGGTTTGATATGTCTGAGTATATGGAACCTCACACAATATCTAGAATGATTGGTTCCCCTCCTGGATATGTGGGTTACGACCAAGGTGGATTGCTTACAGAATCTGTATCTAATAATCAATATAGCGTAGTACTTCTTGATGAAATTGAGAAAGCTCATAGTGATATTTATAATATATTACTACAAATCATGGATTATGGGTGTGTTACAGACACTTACGGACGTAAGGTTAATTTTTCCAATACGATCTTAATTATGACAACCAATGCAGGGGCATTTGAACGTAACAAAAGTTCTATTGGCTTTGGGTATAAAAACTTCAACATCAGTGACAGCGAAAAAGCAATGGAACGGGTTTTTAGCCCTGAATTTCGTAATCGTCTTGATGCAGTCATTTCCTTTTCTGATTTGGATGCGGATGTCATTTTGCACATTGTGGATAAATTTATTCAGGAATTAAAAAAACAACTTGTGCAAAAGGGTATAAGCTGCTCAGTGGAAGAAGAAGTAAAGTCTTATCTTGCGCAAACAGGTTATAGCAAAGAAATGGGAGCACGCCCAATAGAGAGGCTGATTGAAAAAGAGATAAAAAGTCATTTGGCTGAAGAAATACTGAATCGTCGATTAATTAAAGGAAAGAAATTAAGGATTTATATTGGTAAACACGGAATTGCTTTTGATATAGTTTAAATTCTTGCTTGAGTATTAAATTTGTAGTATAGTCACTATTTTTTAATGAGGCTATAGTGGCAAGTTTAACCAGAAATCAATATTACAGTAATCAAGATTTACGGAATTTATTTTCAAGGCTGGGAATAAAAGCGGAAGAAGTAATAAGTCAGGAGTTTGATGATGTACTTAAGTTAGTTGAGCGGCGCTTTAGAAGAGCTTCATTAAAATGTCACCCTGATAAAGTAGTAGGAGAGAAAGAGAAAAAAATAGCTGAAGAAGAGTTTAAAAAACTTAGTGCAGATAAAGATAGGCTAGAGCAATATCTTAACGACTTAAAAGCAGCTGGCATATCTATACCATTACAGCGAGAAGTGCAGGAAAAACAAGGAAAAATCGATGAGATTCTATCACGTAGAAACAAAGCTATAAATAGAGCGCTTTTATTTTTTATATTAGCAAATGTGGTACTTGGTCCGTCGCCTCAAGTCAAATATTGCTTATCGCAACTTGCTAACAGTGGCAAAGTACAAAACATTGCTTATAAATTTTATGCATTCAGCATCGGAGTTTGGCCATGGTTATTTATTATATCCTTTTGTAGTATTATCTATGCAGCAAGTAAACAAAGAGGCTCACAAGAAAAAAATCTAGATAGGTTAAATAGGGGATACAATTTACTTATTGCTGCTGATAATTATGTGATATGTATAGCAGCAGCGTTTGCTGTGTGCAGTTTAGCGTCGGAAATTGCACAAAATGGCTGGCCTGTTCAATATGGAATGGTGCTTATGGCTAATTTAGCATTGGATTTATTACTTATTGCTTTACTTAGAACTTTTATAAAAGCTTCTGAATTATATAGTGAGCACTGCATCCAGCGTTTATACGAAGAAGATGCAGAATTTAGCTACAAGGAAAAGTTTGCATGGTATGACTATAAATTAGTGCTTATGCCGCTCATTCTTCCTATTGTTAAAATGTATTTTGAAGATTTAATTCAAGAAAAACCACAACAGCACACCACCGATCCTAAAGTTACACCTTTAAATATAGGCGTAGGAACAAGAGCATAAAAAGGTCTTTGCTTCAACTATAGTTTTTGCTACACTTTGAGTAAATTTGAAGATATTAATGAGTGAAGAAGTAAAACAAATCCTAAGTTACTACGAAAGTGAAAACCCTGGAGTAAAAGCGAATCTTACTCGCATTCTTATGCATGGGAAACTTGGTGGAACTGGCAAGTTAGTAATTCTCCCTGTAGACCAGGGATTTGAGCACGGACCAATAAAAAGTTTTGAAGTTAACCCTGATGCTTACGATCCACATTATCATTTTCAGCTTGCAGTTGATTCAGGAGTAAGTGCATACGCTGCTCCGCTTGGTATGATCGAAGCTGGTGCTTCAACTTATGCTGGAATGCTACCACTTATTTTGAAGCTTAATAGCGCTAACTCTTTGCACTCAAAAAGCTTAACTTCAGATCAAGCAATAACTGCCTCTGTAAAAGATGCGCTGCGTTTGGGCTGCATGGCTGTTGGGTTTACTATATATCCTGGTTCTGCTAAGTGTTTTGATATGATGGAAGAAGCTCGCAAAATTATAGCTGAGGCTAAATCTTGTGGCCTTGCTGTAGTGCTATGGTCTTATCCACGTGGTGAAGGGATTTCCAAAGAAGGTGAAACAGCAGTTGATGTGATTGCTTATGCTGCGCATATAGCGGCTTTGCTCGGTGCCAACATAATAAAAGTAAAACTTCCAACCAATCATCTGGAAAGAGAAAAAATAGAAAATATTGAATCATTATCTAAAAGAATTGAATATATTAAAAAGTCTTGCTTTGCAGGAAAAAGAATAGTAGTTTTCTCTGGTGGTGAGTCAAAGTCAGTGGATGATATATACAATGAGGCAAAAGAAATTAAGCAAGGTGGTGGTAATGGTTCAATTATCGGGCGCAACACTTTTCAAAGAAAAAAAGAGGATGCTTTATCTATGCTAAAAGATATAATTAATATCTACGCATAAAAAGACGGCTGGGTGGCAGAATGGCTTATGCGGAGGACTGCAAATCCTTTTATACCGGTTCAATTCCGGTCCCGGCCTCTTACTCCAATTAGATCGTTTTTTTTCTGAAATTTTAACAAGAAGTGTGGCTTTTAATGAAATATTTAAAAAAATAAGATACTATATTCAAAATATAAGCAGTAAAATGCCAAAGAGATTAACAGAAGTTTTATTATTGATTGGTTTGCCCTTCTTGCTTACCAGTTGCACTTTTCACTATTTATTAAAGAGCTCGTATACTCATCTTGCACCAGAAAAGTACCCTTCATCCAACAAACAGCCGGTTTACGTCGGTACAGCTTACAGTGTACAGACTATATATAATGCGTTATTTAATGACTTTCTGTTAATAGGTAAGTCATCATTCACAGCCAAACATGGGCGTGCTAGTCAATATGTTAACTATGGAAGAGAAGTTGGAGCAGATGTGATAATCGTATCATTTCAAAATATGCAAAAGGATAAAGAGCATTTTAGCATCACAGAAAAACTATTATGGGACACAAGCTTAACAACATTTCATACAAGGACCATTATAAACTTTGATCAGGACGTACTCTTTCTAAAAAAGGTAGGTGATGCAAAAGCTCCATGGGAATATGTCAAAGGAGAGTTCAAGCTTCACGAAAAAGACGATACTGATCCATATCTAGGGAATTGGGTAGGGTATAGAATATGCAAGATTGCAATATCTTCTTCAGAAGATGAATACTTAGGATTTGTAAATGAAGATAATTGTAAAGAAAAATCTGGAATAAATAAGATGCTTGCTTGGAAAAATGGGGATGTAAGGTTGCGAATTAATAAACAATCAAAACAGGGATTTTATTTAAATCGAAATAAGATTCCCATACTAATAAAATCTCAAATTAACAAATTTGGCTACCTCGAATTAGTAGATAAAAATACTGATCAAGTTCTGGTTTCCCTTCAGAAAAATTAGTTTTTACTACCCATAGAAACTATATACTTCTATTTTGATAAACCTCAAGCTTTCTAAATTATTCTTGTTGCATGGTAAAAAATAAACTAAAAATAAGCAAAGTGTTTTACAAAATGATATTACGTAATTTATTGTTTTTACTGCCGCCTGAAATTGCTCACTCCTTGGTAATAACGGCGTTAAAAAAGATGCCCTGTAGGAAACCTATAGAACTACCTAAGTCTTTAAATGTAAACTTTTTTGGTAATAAAATTAGGAGTCCTGTAGGTCTTGCTGCAGGTTTTGATAAAAATGCGGAAGTTGTAAAGCCGATGCTCTCATTTGGTTTTGGATTTATTGAGGCTGGTACTGTAACTAAACATCCCCAATATGGAAACAAAAAACCGAGAATTTTTCGATTAATTAAAGATGAAGGAATAATTAATAGATTGGGATTTAATAATAAAGGAGTAGACTATTTTCTTAAACAGATAAGTGAAACTAAACTTGGTGATTGTAT
Organism: Wolbachia endosymbiont of Nasonia giraulti; assembly: GCF_048054155.1. Lineage (NCBI taxonomy): Bacteria > Pseudomonadati > Pseudomonadota > Alphaproteobacteria > Rickettsiales > Anaplasmataceae > Wolbachia > Wolbachia endosymbiont of Nasonia giraulti. The sequence goes on along the minus strand of NZ_JAFEVH010000006.1, from coordinate 25,890 downwards.
TTTTGGTATAAATATAGGAAGAAACAGTACATCAAAGGACCAAATCAGCGATTATGTTGACTTAATAAAGATAGTATATGGAAAGAGCAATTATATAGTACTGAACATCTCATCCCCAAACACACCTAACTTGCGCGATTTGCACAATAAACAAGAATTATCCAAATTGTTGAAATCTATCACTCTAACCCGGAAATCAATCGATAGCTCTGAATCCATACCGATAATATTAAAAATTTCTCCAGATATAGATCAGCAAACAAAAGAAAATATCGCTGAGCTTACACTAGAATATAAAATTGACGGCTTAATAGTAAGCAACACTACGATAAGTCGAGATTCTTACTATAATGAGAGTGGTGGGTTGAGCGGCAGACCATTGTTTCAACTTTCAACCGAGTTATTGAGTGATATGTACAAGCTTACTAAGAGCAGGATTCTATTGATAGGATGTGGGGGAGTTTCAAGTGGTATTGACGCATATGAAAAAATAAAGGCAGGAGCCTCTTTAGTACAACTGTACACTGCTCTCGTATATCAGGGGCATCAAGTTGTGAACAAAATCAATCTGGAGCTTGCAGAATTGGTAAAAAGAGATGGATTTAGTAACATTACTGAAGCAGTGGGTTGTATACATTGATTTTGGAAGTTATTGATATTGTTTTAGTAAAGTAGAGCTAACTTTTTAGTGTAAAGGTATGATAGGGAGTGCTTTTCTTTTGAATGATGAACATGAAAGTTTTGAACGATATAATATCTAAAGTTATTAATTATAAATTTACAGATCATGCAATATTAGAAGAGGCATTAACCCATCCAAGCGTAAATAAAAGGAATAGCGAAGACCAGATCGTAAGCTACGAAAGGCTAGAGTTTTTGGGCGATAGTATTTTGAACATGGTTGTATCTGCTATGCTGTTTAAAATGTTTCCTGAAGAAAAAGAAGGAGCATTGGCAAAAAGAAAAACGGATCTAGTTTGTGGCAGTACCATTGCTAATGTTGCTAAAGAAATAGAGTTAGGTAACTTTATCATCATGAATAATAGTGAACGTTGCAACGGAGGGAAATGTAACTTAAAAAATTTAGAAAATTCGCTTGAGGCACTAATAGGTGCAATTTATATTGACGGTGGACTTGAGAGTGTTGAAAAATTTATTATCCGACATTGGGAAAAGCTAGCTAAAGACATCCTCGATCCTCCTCAAGATCCTAAAACTTCACTGCAAGAATGGACTCAGAGAAATAAATTACCTTTACCAAAGTATGAGCTTGTAAAACAAACCGGACCAGCACACAATCCTGAATTTACTATATCAGTTTGCATAGAGAGTTATGACAAAGTTTCTGCATGCGCTCCTAGTAAGAAAATTGCTGAACAAAAAGCTGCTGAGTTGATCCTAGAAAAAATTAAAAAAACGACTTAGTTTAATCAAAATAGCCGTTAGCATAAATTTAAAGTAAGCTAAGCTCTTTAGTTCAGCTTACATATTTTTTTATCTCAGCCAGAATCTTATCAGATTGACTTTCATCTGAATTTAAATCAGCTACAAAGTGTGTGACATATTTTCCTTCAGGGCCAATAAGGTATATTATTGAAGAATGGTTAATTTCCTCTTCTCCACCTACTTTGTTTGCATATACTTTATACTTTGCAACTACTTCATCTATTTTTTGTCTTTCACCAGTTAGCATTTGTATTCTATGGTCAAATTGCTGCTGAAATTCTTTAAGCCTTTCTATGTTATCGCGCTCAGGATCAACTGTGATAAAAAATGTTTGTATCTTATTGTCAGTTTTCTTATCTAACTTTGCAAGTGTTTCTGAAATTATTCCGAGGTTCATAGGGCAAATTCTTTTGCATGAGGAAAATCCGAAAAAAATCATCATATACTTATTTTTAAAATCACTACTGCGTACTGTTTGTCCGTCTTGATTAATCAAAGAAAAATCCCCACCTATTTTAATTTCTGTATTTTGTGAAACAAATATGCCTTGCTTGGTAAAATAACAATAACCTAAGAAGATAGCTGCTACTGTTATTAGCAAACTAGACAATAACCTTATAAACTTTATCATTAAAGCGTTTCCAATAAAGTTAAATCATATCTTGATTAGTTGATTGATTCAATATATTCCTTCCAAAGTGGGTTGTTAATTTTATCTAACAATTTCTTATGCTCATCAATTTCTTTACTACTTGGTGAATGTTCTCTGCGAGCTAAATTACGCACTTTATGCTGAATAAACGTAGAGTTATTGTCCTGAGCACATTCATTATTAAATAAAAAGGTTTGCAATCCTCCTGTAAGCTCAACATAGACCTTTGCAAGCAATTGAGCATCAACTAATGCTCCATGCAACTCTCTACCTTCCAACGATATATCAAAACGTTTACATAATGCATTTAAAGAAGCAGGTGATCCTACAAACTTTTTTCTTGCAAGTGGTAATGTATCTAGCACTCTATCTGAGGAAATTAACCCAGCATTTAACTTGCCTAACTCCATATTAAGGAACTTAATATCAAATTCAGCATTATGAATTACCAAGATGTCATTAGATATGAAGTCAAGAAATTCAAGTGCAACATCTGAAAATAGTGGCTTATCTTCCAAAAACTCCTCACTAATACCATGAATCTTAAATGAGTGGTAAGGTATATCTCTCTCTGGATTAAGATATCGATGAAATGTTTTACCTGTTGGAATACGGTTAATTAGTTCTACACATCCTATCTCAATAATTCGATGGCCAGACTCAGTGTCAAGACCTGTAGTTTCAGTATCAAGTACTATTTCTCGTAGCCTACTTTCCATAGGTGTAACTAATCTTACTTGTCATTTGCTGTTAAATTTTTATCGGTACTTGCCTTCTTATAGTTAATGGAAACAAGCAACCAGGTTGGATCTGATGAATTAATATTTTTTTTGAATTGCCATACATCCTCAACTTTGTTAATAGTAGACATACTACCTGATATGATGTCTCCTTCACCATTCTTAACGAAGTGAATTTGCTCTGAAAGGAAGTATAATGCAATAAATACTACGTTTTTTACTAGCTTTATTTCTAAGATTTTTTGTAAAACAATAGAAACAATTATAGACTCGTGTATCTCTTTACGATGTTTAATCTTATCCACAAAGCTATTATACAAATCTTTGTCCAGAAGAGATTTTAATTGAGGTAAATTTCCTTGGTTGAAATATTTAATTATTAATTCAAAAGCTATGCTTGAACCTTCTATAAAATTGGAAATAGAGAACTTTCTGTTTTTTTGTAATATTTGTTTATAAGTAGCTTCTATTGAACTTTTGTTATTGCTATAAGTATAATCTTCGATATTTTCTACCACATCCTCTTTACTTTGACTTACATCTAATACACCTGTTAGCTTTTTTAGATTGAGACTGGATGATCTTCCTAAAGAATTATATAAGCGTGAAAAAATAAACGCCGCTAGTAAAGCATATATTACAAGCTCTATCATGGTAACTTACTCCTTGATATATAAAGTATCTAAATATTATTAATTATTGATAAAAATATGTTTTTCATATTAACCTATAGTTAGGTTTACTATTCATTTGTAAATGGATATATTATATAAGAAAGTATTAAACATCTCAACTTAATTAAAGGAGACGTAAGAAATGTCACAACACAAAATGAAAATTCATGGTCAGTATGTCAAAGATTTTTCGTTTGAGAATCCAAATTCGCCATTCCTTCCTTCTAGTAGAGCTCCTGATATTAATGTAATGGTTAATATTAATTCAGCAAAATTAGAAGGAACAGAAAATAAAAAAGGAATAAGTGAAGAAAAGCCTTTTCATGAAATTGCTTTGCATATAGAGGCCAAAGCAACGGTAAAAGATGAAGATGTAAAGGATGATATAGCTTTCATTTGCGAGGTAAAGTATTGCGGTATTTTTTCAATAGAAAACTTTACAGAGCTAAGTGAAGAAGAGGTGAGACAAGCTTTATTTATTGGTGGACCTACTTTTCTTTTCCCTTTTGCAAGAGAAATAATTGCAAGAACTACAAGTAGTGGTGGGTTTCCTCCACTTATGCTAGATCCTATAGATTTTGAAACTATGTATCAGCAGCAAAGTCAACAACAAAAAAGTAGCGCTAGTAATTCCAATTTTAACTAATACAGGATGAACAATTCTTTAAATGCAAAGACGACTTTAAATATTGATGGAAGGTTATATAACTACTTTAACCTAAGTAACGCTGGTAAATTCTTAGGAGTAAATTTAACCAAATTGCCTTGTTCACTCAAGGTATTGCTTGAAAATTTATTGCGCAATGAAGATGGAGTAAGCGTTAAATTAGATGACATAAAGATATTAGCAAATTGCGTCAAGAAACACATTAATCACGAAATTAGCTACAAGCCAGCAAGGGTTTTGATGCAGGATTTCACAGGAGTTCCTGCTGTCGTTGACTTAGCTTCAATGCGTAATTATGTGAAGAAAAACGGAGGTAACCCAAGCAAAATAAATCCATCTGTACCTGTTGATCTTGTGATCGATCACTCTGTTCAAGTAGATAGTTACGGAAGCACTTCTGCATTTGGTAAAAACGTTGCACTGGAAGTAAAAAGAAATTTGGAGAGATATCAATTCTTAAAATGGGGAGAGTCATCCTTCACAAATTTTAGAGTAGTGCCACCAGGTACTGGAATTTGCCACCAAGTGAATCTTGAATATTTAGCGCAAGTTGTATGTAACGATAGCGGAGTTCTATATCCAGATACCTTAGTCGGTACAGATAGTCACACTACTATGGTAAATGGTTTATCGGTTCTTGGTTGGGGTGTTGGTGGAATAGAAGCTGAGTCTGTGATGCTTGGTCAACCAATTAGTATGGTAATTCCAGAAGTAGTAGGATTTAAATTAATAGGAAGACTTTCAGAGGGAGTAACAGCAACTGATCTAGTGCTAACGATTACTAATATCCTGAGAACAAAAGGCGTTGTTGGCAGATTTGTGGAATTTTATGGTGATGGCTTAGATTGTTTATCTTTGGCAGATAGAGCAACCATAGCTAATATGGCTCCAGAGTATGGTGCAACTTGTGGATTCTTTCCAATTGATCAGAAGACACTAGATTATTTAAACTTAACTGGAAGGCCAAAAGAGTTGGTTAAATTGGTTGAAGTCTATGCAAAAGAACAAGGGCTATGGCGTAGTAATGACGAATTGGCGTTCTTTGACACACTGGAGCTTGATTTATCGAGCGTAGAGCCGGTAATGGCCGGTCCAAAAAGACCGCAAGATAAGGTTTTTCTTTCGCAAGTGGCAGAATCTTTTTCTAAATCATTTCCAGTTAATGAGTCAGAGGAAAGCGATAAACTCCAAGATGGAAGTGTAGTTATTGCAGCAATAACAAGCTGCACTAATACTTCAAACCCAAGTGTAATGATTGCTGCTGGACTTGTAGCGCGTAATGCAGTCAACCTTGGATTAAAATCAAAGCCTTGGGTTAAAACTTCTCTTGCTCCAGGGTCACAAGTTGTAACAGAATATTTAGAAAAGTCAGGGTTACAGGAAGATCTAAATGCTTTGGGTTTTAATTTGGTTGGGTACGGCTGTACAACTTGTATTGGAAACTCCGGTCCGCTTCATGAAGATATAGAAAGTGATATTAAGGATAAAAACTTGACTGTTGCAGCAGTTTTATCCGGTAATCGTAACTTTGAAGGAAGAATCCATCCTTTAGTCAAAGCTAATTACTTGGCATCTCCGCCACTTGTTGTTGTGTATGCACTTGCAGGTACTGTACAAATTGACCTGACAAAAGATCCTATATGCAAAGATAAGAATGGAAGTGATGTTTATCTCAAAGATATATGGCCAACAAATAGTGAAGTTGAGAGCTGTGTTAAAAGTGTTGTGACGCGTGAAATGTTCATACAAAAGTATAAGGATGTTTTTTCTGGTGATGAGCATTGGCAAAAGATAAGGTGTGAGAAAAGTGAAATCTATGATTGGGACGCGAAAAGCACTTATATACAAAACCCTCCCTATTTTGATGATTTATCGACTAAGAACAATAAAAGCAACATAGTTGATATAAAGAATGCGCAAATACTAGCGATGTTTGGCGATAGCGTCACTACCGACCACATTTCCCCTGCTGGAAATATTGCCTCAAATAGTCCTGCAGGCATATATTTAAAAGGTCTTGGAGTTGAACCGCAAGATTTCAATTCATATGGATCTCGCCGCGGTAACCACAACGTAATGATGCGTGGAACCTTTGCTAATATCAGAATAAGAAATAAAATGGTGAGCGCTGAGGGTGGCTATACAAAACATATTCCTTCTCAAGAAACTATGTCAATTTTTGATGCAGCAATGCAATATAAAAGAGAAGCTGTTCCATTAGTTGTCATTGCAGGAAAAGAATATGGTACAGGTTCAAGTAGGGATTGGGCAGCAAAGGGTACTGCATTACTGGGAATTAAAGCTGTGATTGCAGAAAGTTTTGAACGCATACATAGGTCCAATTTGGTCGGTATGGGTGTTCTTCCACTTGCATTTCAGGATGGAGTAACGAGAAAGATATTTGATGGTAGTGAGATAGTGAGCATAAAAGGTGAAGTAGTACCAAATGGAAATCTAGAATGTATCATTAAAAGAAAGGATGATTCAGAGCAATCCATTCAACTCAAGTGCTGTGTACAAACTGCAACTGAGGTTAAGTACTTGATGAGTGGTGGAGTGTTGAGCTATATACTTGCGCAGTCCTTTTGAGCTATCACAGTCATTAACTAGGTTTTTTGAATCGATTCTCGCTCTTTATTTAAATAATAATTTATTCGATGCAAAGTTATGATATAATCTTACCTTATATATGGTAAAGGGTGTTTTGTAGATAATTATGATCAGTTCTATACAAGAACCTAACGCATTACGAAAACGATTGCAGGCATTTTATCGTGCTGATGAAAAAAGTCACGTACGTTATCTTGTAGAAAAATCAGAACTTTCGGCTGATTCAAAAAACATAATTTACAATATTGCAAAACAAATTGTCGAAAAGATTAGAGGTAGTAAATTAGGCATTATAGATTCTTTTATACAACAGTACTCACTTTCTAACGACGAAGGAGTAGCGCTAATGTGTCTTGCTGAATCATTACTTAGAATACCAGACGATTACACAATAGATGAATTGATCAAAGATAAAATTGCCAACCAAGAATGGAATAAACACTTGGGGCGTTCCTCTTCGTTGTTTGTTAATGCTTCTACATGGAGTTTAATTATAGGAAGCAGTATATTAAGAAACAATGAAGAGGATTCAAAATTCTATCACATAATTTCCAGGTTATTGAAAAATTTAGGAGAGCCAATAATCCGCAAAGCGGTGAAACAAGCAATATCCATTCTTGGCAAGCATTTTATTGTTGGAGAAACTATAGAAAAAGCATTGGAAAGCGTGAAATCAGATGACTACAGTAAGTATTTATGCTCTTTTGATATGCTTGGTGAATCTGCTTGCACAGTTGAGGATGCGGAAGAGTATTTTAATTTATACATGCATGCAATAAAAGCCATAGGTGAAGCTGCTGACATAAATGATTGCTTTAAATCTCAAGGGGTTTCAATCAAATTGTCTTCACTGCACTCACGTTATGAATTTAGCCAATTTGGTAATATAGCTGAAGAGCTGAGAGCTAAGTTGCTGGAACTGTGTCATGAAGCGAAGAAATATAACATTTCACTTTGTATAGATGCAGAAGAATCAGAAAGACTTGAGATGTCATTAGTTTTATTTGAGCAATTGCGTCTTGATGATTCACTTTCTAAGTGGGAGGGGCTTGGCTTGGCTGTGCAAGCGTATCAAAAACGTGCTTTATCTGTTCTTGATTTTGTTGAAGATGTTGCCATTCGATCAAAGCATAAAATTATGGTGAGGCTTGTAAAAGGAGCATATTGGGACTCAGAAATCAAGCGCACACAAGAATTAGGGTTAATTGGTTATCCGGTGTTTACTAGAAAAAGCCACACAGATGTATGCTACCTTGCCTGTGCGCAGAAACTTTTAAGCAAAGAGAATCACTTTTATCCATGTTTTGGAACTCATAATGCTTATACTTTTGCTACTATAATAGAGCTTGCCGATAAAAATCATCCTGGGTTTGAGTTTCAGCGCTTACATGGAATGGGTAAAAGTTTGTATGATTATGCAATTTCAGAACTTGCAACAAGCATCAATTGTCGTATATATGCACCAGTTGGTAAACATAGTGATTTATTGCCATACCTTATTAGGCGCCTTCTTGAAAATGGAGCTAATAGCTCGTTTGTCAATCAAGTAAATGATTCTGACGTTAAAATTGAAGAATTAGTCTCAGATCCATTAGAAAAAGTAAAAAGCTTAGAATATGAGCCTCATCCAAGCATTCCGTTGCCACGAGATATTTTTGGAGAGGAAAGAAAAAACTCCTTGGGAATGGATATTAGCAATTCAATTGCAGTTTCACAATTTGCAAATGATGTAAGGGAATTTAGTGAAAAGAAATGGCAAGTTGGCCCAATAATTGATGGAGAGTCGTTTCTTGACAATGCGGAATTTACCGAAGTAGTGAATCCTGCACATTTGGAAAATGTAATTGGAGAAGTGTCAAGTGCAACAAGTGCTCAGGCCTTAAATGCTCTTGAAATAGCACATAGTGCTTTTACTAAGTGGCAGAATGTTTCAGTAGAAGAGCGCGCTAAATGCCTTGAAAAAGCTGCAGATTTGCTTGAGGAAAGGATGAAAGAGTTAATTTATATTCTGATTGTAGAAGCAGGAAAAATTTTATCCGATGCAATAGCAGAAGTAAGAGAGGCAATCGACTTTTTGCGCTATTATGCAATGATAGCAAAAAATGAACTGAATGACTGGAAAAAATTGCCAGGTCCAACAGGTGAAGATAACTTCATCTTTTTTGAAGGCAGAGGAGTTTTCTTATGCATATCACCGTGGAATTTTCCACTCGCTATCTTCATTGGACAGGTTTCAGCTGCACTTGCAGCAGGTAATGCAGTGCTGGCAAAACCGGCAGAGCAAACGCCGATTATTGCCTATGAAGCCGTTAAGATACTACACGAAGCTGGAATACCAAAAAATGTGCTACACCTTATTCCAGGGGATGGTTGGTATTTAGGTAAAACATTAGCACCAGATAATAGAATTTCCGGTGTAGCTTTTACTGGTTCAACACAAACTGCTCAAATAATTAATCGAATGCTTGCTAGTAGAGATGGTCCTATTGTGCCACTTATCGCTGAGACTGGTGGATTAAATGCTATGATTGTTGATAGTTCTGCTCTTTTAGAGCAGGTAACTAAGGATGTTTTAATTTCTGCATTTCGCAGTGGCGGTCAACGTTGTTCTGCTCTCAGAGTGCTATTTATTCAAGAAGATATAGCAGAAAAACAGATAAAAGTGATATGCAATGCAGCTCAAGAACTAAAGATAGGTGACCCAATACAACTGAGCACAGATATTGGTCCAATAATTGACAAAGCATCTATTGATATGCTCACTAAACATACGGAAAAAATATCAAGGGATGAAGATTCAAACCTTTTGTCCAAGGTACCCATGGATACAAATTCTTATAATGGTTATTTCTTTCCTCCGTACATTTATGAGATACAAAAAATTTCGCAATTAAAGCAAGAAGTGTTTGGGCCTATTTTACATATCATACGTTTTAATAAGTCGCAGTTAAATGAAGTTATAAGTGATATAAATAATACAGGATATGGACTTACGTTTTCTTTGCAAAGCCGTGTACAAAGTCAGATCGATTTAATAAGCAAGAAAATATCAGTTGGAAATGTATACATCAATCGCAATCAAATAGGTGCAGCAGTTGGAACACAACCATTTGGCGGTAGAGGACTGTCAGGTACCGGACCAAAAGCTGGTGGTCCTAATTATCTGCAACGTTTTTCTATAGAAAAGGTTGTAAGTGTCAACACTACAGCATGTGGCGGTAACATTACACTTGCGTGTTTGGATTGATTTGCAATTTCTAAATTGGAAGTCCGTGCAGTTGTGTATGCAGTACTAAAACCTAAAACTCATACACTGAAAGGATAGTTGTGATTCTAAGGAGGCTTCAAAGAAAGTCTTGTCTTTAATAAAAGAAAAAGGTTGCTATAATTCTGATAAAAGCACTATAAACAAAATGAATGTAAAAAATATCTTATTAGCGTTTTTAGTACAATTTATATTCGATTTGTCATTATTTGCAGCTGATCCTATTTTGCTTAATTGTATTGAAACTCCAGGGATTTATGATCTTGAAACAAGGCCAAAAAGCTTTAACTCTTCAAATAATTTAAGAAGAAAACCTGGCTCTCCAAATAATGCAGCAGGAGAATTAATAAATGTAGTGGGTAGAGTTACTGATGTAAATTGCTTACCGATACAAAATGCTGTGGTTTCTATATGGCACGCAGACTCACTTGGCATGAGCTATTATGATGAAAATGTGGAGCTTGATCCAAATTTTGCTGGATCAGGAAGATTTGTAGTAAATAACCTTGGCTATTATAATTTTATTACAATAGTACCAGGTAAAATTGGTGATAGGGCTCCACACATCAACTTTTTGGTCCAACATCCAGATTTTCCAGAATTCACAACACAAATGTTTTTTGCTGATCATAATTGCGATAACTGTGATGATCTTCTTCTTGGTAATCTTATTGAGAGTGGACTTGCAAGCCTTCTGATAGCACCATTTACTTATAACAATCAGGCTATGAAGACCTACACATTTAATATAACCCTAGGTGGGCATAACAAATTTTCTGATAAAAGATAAAGCCCTTGCATATCAGGGGAGTTCATAGTAGTCTTAAGCGCTATTGTACTTAAAATGTATATGAAAAATATCTTACTAATGTTTTTACTATGTTTTATGTGCAGCTTACAATTATTTGCAACGGAGATGTCAACGATGAAGATAACAATTTCTAAAGCTTTACCCGGTTTTGAGACGCTAGTGGTAGGTTTGTTTGAGGGTGATAAGCTCATAACTAATGTTCTACAAGATAAGCAAGCTATAGATAACATCAAGAAATTTAGTGATTTTAATGGAGGTTTTGGTGAATTTTTCTCCGTTACTTCATCAGAGGGAAAAAATATTATAGTTGCTGGTCTTGGAATGAGAGATGAATGGGATGAAAGCGAAGGATTAAATATTGGTGGTAAAATATATTGTGAGCTAAGCAGATTAAGAATCAAGCGAGCGGCAATCTCAATCGAAGGCAATGCAGCAAATGTTGCATACGGTGCATTTTTGCGCAGTTTTAAATTTGATAAGTATAAAACCAAAAAGGATGAAAAAGTTACAGAAGTAGAGGAGATCACAGTGCTAACGAAAGATGAGCAATTCAGTAGTGCTGAAAAATCATTTGAGCGTTTAAGACAAGAAGGTGAAGGCATATTTCTTGCACGTACTCTTACCATTGAACCACCTAATGTTTTATATCCAGAATCCTATGCTGATTATATAAAAACCGAGCTTACTAAGCTTGGCCTTGAAATCGAAGTGCTTGGTAAGAAGCAGATGGAAGAGAAAAAAATGGGAGCATTGCTTGGGGTAGCACAGGGAAGTAGTAAAGAGCCAAAATTAGTAGTGATCAAATGGAATGGAGCTTCCAAGGAACAAAAGCCTGTAGCTTTTGTGGGTAAAGGCATAACGTTTGATACTGGTGGAGTGTCACTCAAGCCTTCGCGTGGCATGGAGTCAATGAAATATGACATGGCGGGTTCTGCTACTGTGGTTGGGGTGATGCGTACTCTAGCTGGACGAAAAGCAAAGGTAAATGCAGTTGGTGTAGTTGCACTTGCAGAAAATGCAGTGGACGGTAATGCTCAAAGACCAAGTGATGTAGTAACTTCGATGTCTGGACAGACGATAGAAGTGTTGAACACTGATGCAGAAGGAAGGCTCATACTTGCAGATGCTTTATGGTATACACAAGATAGATTTGCACCGAAATTTATGATTGACCTTGCAACTTTAACTGGTGCTATAGTGGTTGCACTGGGAAATAATGAATATGCTGGTCTTTTTTCAAATAACGATGAATTAGCAAATCATCTGATTGATGCAGGAAATGAAGTAAATGAAAAATTATGGCGCTTTCCTATGAATGAAACTTATAACAAAATTATTGATTCGCCGATTGCTGATGTGCAAAATATAGCTCCTGCAGGTTCTGGTGGAGATAGCATAATGGCTGCACAGTTTTTACAGCGTTTTGTGAATGAAACTTGCTGGGCACATTTAGATATTGCAGGCACTGCTTGGCACGAAAAAGGTACTGACATTTGTCCAAGAGGAGCAGTAGGTTTTGGTGTAAGGTTACTTAATAAGTTAGTTGAGAAGTACTACGAAGCGAATGATTAAAGGTCTTTATATCGGCTTATTCATGGCTACATAAACGTTTATTTTCGAGAAATGAAAGTAGCTGATATATATTTCTTTTTTTCTGGTCAGGCACTGGAAGAAGTGACTTTTTATTCAAATAATGATTATAATAAGAGATCTATTGAAACTTTAAAGCCATTTAGCATTGACGGTGTATACTTAAGTGTTAAAATAAAATAAGAAGTTTTTAGGAGTTTATATGGCAGTAGGTGGAAAAGCAAAGACAGCTAGTAAAAATAACCCTACTCAGCGTAAGAAAGCCGAGCAAAAAATGTATAAAGATAAACCGGTAAAACCTGTTAGATATATAGATCGTGACTCGCGCATGAATTACATGTCTGCTCAATATGACAACGGCAATCTGGTTGAAGATGAGGTAAGCGGCAATCCTGTAAAGTGGGAAGCTGTATAATAGTTGTGGTTAAAGTTACTATTAATTCTAAAGAATGTGAAGTAGAGCATGGGCTCACTATAATTCAAGCTTGTGAAATTGTGGGCGTTGAAATTCCACGTTTTTGTTATCATGATCGTTTAGCAATCGCTGGTAACTGCAGAATGTGTTTGGTTGAAGTGGAGGGTGGGCCTCCAAAACCAGTAGCTTCTTGTGCAATGCCAGTTGCAGAGGGTATGGTTATTCACACGGATACTCCCAAGGTAAAAAAGGCGCGTAAAGGAGTGCTCGAATTTTTACTAATTAATCATCCACTTGATTGTCCAATTTGTGATCAAGGTGGTGAGTGCGATTTGCAAGATATAACAATGGTTTATGGGAAAGGAATAAGCAGACTTGATGAGCATAAAAGAGCTGTGCCAAAAAAACATTTTGGTCCGCTGATTGAAACTGCAATGAATAGATGCATTCATTGTACTCGATGTGTTAGATTTTTGTCCGATGTTGCAGGTACAAATGAACTTGGAGGAATTGGAAGGGGAGAAAATATAGAGATTAGCACTTACATAAAAAGGCATATTAGCTCTGAATTATCTGGAAATATCATAGATCTCTGTCCGGTAGGGGCTTTAACTTCAAAGCCTTACTCCTTTACAGCGCGTCCATGGGAGCTATCACATTGTGAGACTATAGACGTGCTGGATGCTGTAGGAAGCAGTATTAGAGTTGATTATCGCGGTCCTGAAGTGATGAGAATATTGCCAAGGCTTAATGAAGAAGTGAACGAGGAATGGATATCAGACAAAACTCGCTTTGCTTACGATGGACTCAAAGTACAACGCCTCGATCGACCTTATATAAAAAAAGAGGGCAAATTAGTGCTAGCTGATTGGAGTGAGGCATTGACTTTTGCTGCAAAAAAACTAAAGGGCACGAAGCCAAACAAAATAGCTGCAATTGCAGGTGATTTAGCAGATTGTGAGTCTATGCTTCTGCTGAAGGAAGTGATGCATAAGCTTGGTTCAGTAAATCTAGACTGCAGACAGGATGGAGCAAAACTTATACCAAGTAATCGTGGATCTTATGTGTTCAATACCACTATCGAGGGTATAGAAAATGCAGATTTATGTCTGCTTATAAATACAAATCCAAGAATAGAAGCACCAATAATTAACGTAAGATTGAGAAAGAGATATTTACAAGGTAATTTCACTATTGCAAATATTGGCCCTAATCTTGAATATCTATATAATGTTGAAAGATTAGGTGATGGTCCAAACGTTCTAAAAGAAATAGAAGAGGGAAATCACAAATTCTGCGAGTTACTGAGTGCGGCTCAGAACCCTATGCTAATTATCGGTCAAGATGCATTAATAAGAGATGATTCTGAATCAGTTTTAGCTCTAGCTGGCAAAATTGCAGAAAAATTTAACATGACCAGAGATGACTGGAATGGCTTTAACGTACTACATAAGGCTGCAGCAAGGGTTGGTGGACTAGATATTGGATTTGTTCCTAGCAAAGGTGGAAAAGACATTAATCAGATACTAAAGCAGGCAGAAAGTGGTGAGGTGGAAGTTGTTTATCTTCTTGGCGCAGATGAAATTGATACATCAAAATTAGAAAATACATTTGTAATTTATCAAGGACATCATGGTGATAGGGGAGCGCATATAGCAGATGTCATTCTACCTGGAGCTGCATACACAGAAAAATATGCAACTTATGTAAATACTGAAGGGCGAGTACAGAGAACAAATTTAGCTGTTTTTCCTCCTGGTGAAGCAAAGGAAGATTGGTTGATTATAAAAAATTTATCCCAATATTTGGGTCTTTCCTTGCTATATGATAGTTTATTTGATGTTAGGAAAAAATTAGACACTATTGGTCCACAGTTTAGAAATGCTGATCAAGTGGTAAAAAACACATGGGTGCCAATTAGCAATGATGGGATAAGCTTAAGTAATACACCTTTCACTTTAAAGGAGTGTAATTTTTATATGACGGATTCAATCAATCGCGCTTCAAAAATAATGTCATATTGTACTAAGGATTTTTATGAACAATCTACTTAATATTTTATTTATTCTAACACCATTATTACTGATAATTCTGGTATATTTTCAACGAAAATTAAACTCTATATTTTTGTGTAAAGAACAAAATGCATTAGAAAAACAGTTCGTTTATAAGCTACTTTATTTTATCAATGATATTATTGTACTATTTACTGAAGGATATGTATGGATGGCAATAACATTTATTATAGTTACCGAGGGAAGAGGGAATTATTTGCCTCTCACAATGATCTTAATTATGATGTCACTAGTGTCATTCATATGCATATCATTTTACTATTCTATTAAGCTAAATGCTGTACAGAAAAATGTTGTCCTATTGATTTCAATAGGGACATTGTCTGCTGTGTCTAGAGGACTTGCTATATTTTTTATTGCCACAATTATGAACTATTTTTTTGATTTAGGGTTGCATGTACTTGATATTTGATATTCTTTTTCTTCTTATTCCACTTTTGCTTTCAGTAGCATATTTAGTGTACTTTGAGCGTAAAGTTATTGGTGCAATTCAACTAAGGCATGGTCCAAGTGTAGTAGGGCCATTTGGTTTATTGCAGCCGTTTGCAGATGCTATCAAATTGATAATTAAAGAGCCGATAATACCATTTAGAGCAAACACAATACTGTTTATTATGGCTCCAATGATCACCTTTATTTTAGCATTAATTTCCTGGGCAGTTATACCATTTGGAACTGAAATAACTACAGAAAATGGACAGCAGGTAATAATCCCTAAGGTAATAGCAAATATTAATGTTGGAGTGCTTTATGTTCTAGCTATATCCTCTTTGGGAATATACGGCATTATTATTGCAGGCTGGTCTAGTAATTCTAATTACGCATTTCTTGGCGCTATAAGGTCAGCTGCTCAAATGATTTCATATGAAGTTTCAATAGGTCTAATAGTTGCTACAGTTGTTATTACAACTGGCACATTAAATCTTGGAGAGATGGTGGTAGCGAAACATAATATGCCATTTTGGATTGATTTATTACTAATGCCTATAGGAATAATATTTTTTATTTCTTTGCTTGCCGAAACTAATCGTCACCCATTTGACTTACCAGAAGCTGAAGCAGAGCTCGTCTCTGGGTATAACGTCGAGTATTCATCAATGCCTTTTGCTCTCTTTTTCTTGGGAGAATATGCAAATATGATTTTAGCAAGCGCTATGATGACAATATTCTTTCTAGGAGGGTGGTATCCTCCATTAGAGCTTAGTTTGCTGTATAAAATTCCTAGTTTAATCTGGTTTGTTTTGAAGATAGTTGTACTTTTGTTTATGTTTGTTTGGATTAGAGCTACAATACCTCGTTATCGTTATGATCAATTAATGCGTCTTGGTTGGAAAGTATTTTTGCCAATATCGGTACTTTGGGTAATACTCATTTCAGGAGTGTTGCTTTTTACTGGGAATTTGCCTGGATCCAATGTTTAATTTCCCAAATACAAGGTTAAGGCGTAGGCGCTCAGGCAAGTGGATTCGCAATTTAACAAGTGAAAGCACTTTATCAGTAAATGATTTGATTTTTCCCTTATTTGTTCATGACGGAGAAGAAACAATTGAGCCAATTTTTGGCTTACCTGATATCAAATGTTATTCAATAGATGGATTAATTTCTATAATTCAGAAAGCTAAGGACTCGGGGATTAATGCTGTTGCAATTTTTCCTGTAGTTGATAGTAAACTAAAATCTGAAAACGCCGAGGAAGCGTACAATCCTGACAATTTAATCTGTAAAGCAATTTGTGCTGTAAAATCAAATGTACCGGATATTGGCATTATTGCAGACATTGCACTAGACCCATACACTACTCACGGTCATGATGGCATTTTAAAAAGCAGTAGGATAGATGTAGAAAATGACGAGACTGTGTCAGCATTATGTAAGCAAGCACTTGTTTTAGCAAAAGCAGGATGCGATATAGTTGCTCCTTCTGATATGATGGATGGCAGGATAGGAAAAATAAGAAAAGCATTGGATGATAATGACTTTCAGAATGTGTCAATATTGTCCTATGCAGTAAAGTACTGTTCTAGCTTTTATGCGCCATTCAGGCAAGTTGTCGGTTCGTGCGCATCATCAAATTTTATCGACAAAAGTGGTTATCAAATGGATTATAGAAATGCACGTGAAGCAATCTGCGAAATCGAAATGGATATAGATGAAGGTGCAGATTTTATTATGATAAAGCCGGGTATGCCATACTTAGATGTAATAAAAACAGCAAGTGAAAAGTTTAATTTTCCGATTTTTGCTTACCAAGTAAGCGGTGAATACGCAATGATAAAAGCTGCAGCAAATAATGGCTGGCTGGATTATAACAGAGTGATTTATGAGTCCTTAATTGGTTTTAAACGTGCAGGTGCAAGTGCAATATTTACCTATGCTGCACTTGATGTTGCAAAAAATTTGGTATCTACTTAGCAGTGTGGAACATCTAAGTAGGTAGCTTGCCGAAGTGACTTGACAAACCTTCCCACTTTCCTTATCATATCAATAAGAGTATTTATCCTTGTTTTTAATCTCTGCAGATTTAACAACAAAATTCAGTAAAAAACTCAGGTATATATTGGCAGATTACATAAAATTATAGCGGCTGCATGTCTTTTTTATTTTTTCTACATTCAGCCAAAATGCGCTTAAAATAAGCGTTAGCACATTATTACAATGCCAATTTACATTATTATAGGGTCAAAACTCACTACTAGGGGATTCTTTTGCCTTTTTCTCGCTTGGTAAATTTTTAATATTTATAGTTAAAGCTTCAGGCCAGCGCGTGACGCATAGCTATACGGAGATTAAAGATGTCATTCAAGTAGCTGACACTGGAATCCAGGAATTTTTTGAGCACAAAGGAGATCTTATTCTAAGTTTTTATTGGTAAGAGCACTGGGATGACAAGAAGGGGATAGCACTGGGATGACAAAAAAGGAGGCTACTATAGTATTTTCTAAAATGGATGATAAAGTTCCATTATGGTATTACCAACCAAAAGCTGTAAGTCTGTATATTTATACATGAGAGGTCTGAGGCGGCTTTTGATGGTATGCCAACAGTATTCTATAGGATTCAAATCTGGTGAATATGTTGGAAGATACAGCAAATGACAGCCAAAAGACTCTATTAATGATTTTGTTTTAGTGGTCTTATGAAATGTAGCATTATCCATAACTATAGTTGTGCCAAGTGGCAATTTAGGTAATAACATCTTCTCCAACCATGTATTGAATACCTCTTTGTCACACCCACCTTTGAAAGTCATTGGTGCAATAAATCTCTTTCCAATCCACCCGGCTACTATACTGATTCTCTCTCGAGTTCTCCCTGGAATATCTGCATAAATTTTCTTTCCTCTTGGAGCGCGTCCATATTCTCGGTATAACTTATTATCAACTCCTGCTTCATCTATATATAAGATGCTGGAATGGTCTATTTTTGAGATTTTATCAATAAATTGCTCCCTATCTTCTTGATTGCGCTCTTGATATAGTGTGACTTTTTTTTAAAGTAATTTTTAGCTGTTTTAGTCTATACCAAATTGAGTTTATTCCAAATCCAAGATTTTGTTTCATCTCTGCCAGAGTATGATCTGGATTCTTTGTAACATATTCTTCGAGTATTTTGGGGTCTATTTTTCGAATAAAGCTACCGTTTTTAGATGGCTTGAGGCTTTCACCAGCAGCTTTCTTTTTTAACCAACGGTACAGAGTTGCTATTCCTATCTCCATAAGCTCTGCTACCTCAACCTTTGTCTTACCTTTTTCTATCATCAATACTGCCTTTTCCCTTAAATCCACACTATATGCCATTATAACTCAAATACTTTATTATACCTTTATCATTTACTTTAGGAAATACTATAGTATAAAGGGGCAACGGTTTAGATCGTTTTTAACTATTTGCCTTTTTTCTATGCAAGAAGTGTATTGATAAGTCCATTACAATTCAGTATTGTGAAAAATATAAGTCAAGTGTTAGTTAGGACATGGGGATTTTTTTTCAATTTTTGGGTAAGATGCTAGGCAAGGTTTTTCCTGCCAAAATAGTAAGCTCTTTTTTAGGAGTAGGATATTTACCGGGTTGGCAGCATTATTGGTCTTCTTTTCTAATATTATTTATTACCGACATTATATTAATGCTTACATACGGAGGTGATTTTATACTATATAAAATGCCGAATTCAGGCATAGTTGTAGCTGCTATTTTTACCAAGCTAGCAATAGTTATGTTAGTGCTGCAATTAGTTGCAATATCCATTTTTCACATTCAAGATCCTTCAGCCAGCAGTGATGAGAATATAGTAGTACAAATAGCATCAGGACAGGTGATGACTGTTGCGTTTTCGATGCCGGCAATAATGTCAATTTATTATATTGTAAGTAAATTCTATTTAAGTATATGCAAGGCAATACTTCAATGTCCATTTTGGTTTAATGATCTTATGCATTTGTTCTTTTTCTTTATAATACCTTATTTATTTTTTAATATTGTAGAAGTAATAAAACCATGGCCGATAAGTACGATACAGCTTAGTTATAACAATGCAATATCAATCACATTTGAAGGGATTTTTCATGTGTTTTATGCAGTGATTTTATTGTACTTGACTGCATTTATATTCTGCGATCTGACTATGCATGATGCGATTGTTTTAAACAAAAGCATATTTGAGTATGTAAAAGAAAGTTCAATAGCCTTGAGTGACTATTTTCATGGCACTATTAAAAAAATAAGTATAGAATAGTACTTATTTGCTTATGTATTCAGTTTAAAAGATATACAGTTTGCGTGAATCTACAGGATATAATAAAGGGATTACAAGATTTTTGGGCAGATGAAGGGTGTACTATACTTCATCCATATACGTCTGAAGTTGGAGCTGGAACACTACATCCCGCAACAATCATGTCAGCAATTGACGAAAAATCAACAAAAATTGCGTATCTACAACCAGTAATAAGACCTACAGATGGGCGTTATGGCGACAACCCTAATCGCTTATATCAGCATCATCAATACCAAGTTATAATAAAACCATCTGGCAGCAATTTGCAAGATGTTTACTTAAATAGCTTAAAAGCTCTTGGTGTATCGACAAAAGAATATGATATTAAGTTTATTGAAGATGATTGGGAAAACCCAAGTGTTGGCGCATCGGGACTTGGCTGGGAAGTTACATGCAATGGAATGGAAGTAACACAACTTACTTATATACAGCAAGTGGGAGGCATTGACTGCAGAATAATTCCTGGTGAGGTGGCATATGGGTTGGAACGTTTAGCAATGTGCATACAAGGTGTAGATAATGTTTACGATATAATGTGGAACGATAATGGTGTAACTTATGGAGATATTTTTAAACAAAGAGAGCGAGAGTTTTCTTACCTGGCACTTGATTATTATGATACTAAAGTAGTACAACAGCAGTTTGAGGATACAGAAAAACTGTGTAAATTCCTTGTTGAAAAAGAATTGCCGATAGCAGCTTATGACCAATGTATTAAAACGAGCCATCTACTTAATCTACTTGATGCAAGAGGTGTGCTTGGTGTGAATGAACGTACAGCCTATATTGGTAGAGTGAGAGAGTTAACAAAAAAATGCTGTGAATTATATAGAGCAAAGTAGAATATGTTGTCACAATTATTGTTTGAATGTCTTTCAGAAGAAATTCCATCAAGAATGCAGAATTCATCTGCAGCTCAGGTTAAGAGCTATATCACTAATGCTTTTAGTAAAAATAATGTGAAATTTGCATCTATAGAAATTTATGTGACTGCGCGTCGCATTGCTCTTTTTATTGATGGCATAAGTGCTTTGGAGCTAAAAGATTCTAACAATGAGATTAAAGGACCAAGAGTTAATGCACCGAAAAGTGCTATCGAAGGTTTTTTGAGAAAAAATCGGAAAGGTGAAGAAGATTTACTCATTCGCAAAGTAAACGATGAAGATTTTTACTTCATGAAGAGAGAAAGCTGCTTATTTAACATCAACGGGTTTCTCAAAAATCAACTGGAGGAAATGCTAAAAAACTTTTCTTGGCCAAAGAGTATGAGATGGAGTGAAAGAAAAGAGAGATGGGTTAGGCCAATTAAAAATATTCTATGTATTTTAAATGACGAAATAATACCTATATCTTTTGCAGGGGTTACAGCATGCAACGTGACGTGTGGTCATAGGTTTCTTTCAGGTGATGCAGTACTTACTGTTAAAACACCCAAAGACTATTTTGAATTGTTAGAAAAAAATAATGTCATTCTCCAGTTGGACAAAAGAAAGCAATTTATACTAGATCAGATTAATAAGTTTACAAAAGAGGAGAACTTACAACTTGAAAAAAATGATTATTTGCTTAATGAATTGGCAGGGCTTATAGAGTGGCCAATAGTATTATTTGGTAAAGTAAAATCATCAGAATTACCGAAGGAAGTAATACTTAGTATAATTAATACGCAGCAAAAGTATCTTGCTTTAAGTGATGGACAGAAAATATCACATTTTGTTACTGTTGTAAATGTTAACAATAATGAAGTTGCCAAAGGTCATGAAAGAATATTAGAAGCACGTCTTGCTGATGCCCAATTTTTGATGTCTCAAGACAAAAAGGAAAACCTAGATTACTATGTCAAAAAATTGAGCTCTATTTCATTTCATGCTTCGCTCGGTAGCGTAGAAGAAAAAGTGAAGCGTATTATCGCTCTTTCAAAGTATATAGCGATATTTATTCCACATGCTCCACTAATTAAAGTTGAACGTGCTGCATATTTAGCAAAGGCAGATCTTGCAACGTTGATAGTGAAAGAATTTCCGGGATTGCAAGGATTAATGAGTGGATATTACGCTTCTTACTTTCAAGAAGATAAAGAAGTAGTAGAAGCTATAACTGAGCACTATAAGCCAATTGGATCGGAGCAAGAATGTCCTAAATCTCCTACTGCGATTGCTGTAGCTATTGCAGACAAGATGGATAGTTTGGTTGGTTTAATTGCAGCAGGTGAGAAAATCTCTGGTTCGTATGATCAGTTTGGTTTGCGGAGAATGACAATTGGTATAATTAGAACAATACTTGAAAATAATTTGCATATTCCAATTAGATTGCTGATAGATAAGTCAGTATCTTTATGTTCAAGACTTCTATTGAATAAAAATATAACTCCAGTTAATAAGCCAAGTGAAAAACAAATTTCAGAACTAGTATTTAAATTCTGCTTAGAAAGGTTCAAGATTATTTTAAAAAACAGAAATATAAGGCAAGATGTTGTAGATTCAATACTATATAAAGTCGATATTAATGATCTGCTGAAAGCGGAAAAGCAAACTGTGATATTGGATCGTTATCTTAGTACAAAAGAAGGTGAACAGGTTCTAAGCACTTATAAAAGAGCCAGTAATATGATGAGCAAAGTGAGAAAAAGTGATGGCACTACTTATAATGCATCTTACAGTAAGAAGTTTTTGATTGAAGATGAGGAGATTGCGCTATCAAATTGTGCTATAGCTGCTTGTAAAAACATCAAACAAGCGATAGAAAATAACGACTTTAATACAGCGCTTGATGAACTTGCTCGTTTTGCTCCATTTATCAATCAATTTATGGACAGTGTAAAGATTAACTGTGATTCTAATGAGCTTAGAATAAACAGGTTATCTTTGCTTGCAAATATTGTTTCTACCTTTCATTTAGTAGCAGAGTTTAACCTTATACAGGTTAAACAATTGATAAATGCTCAGGCAATATAAGGAACAAATCAAATCATCTCCACAATCCTGTGGCGTTTATAAGATGGTTGGAGATAAGAATAAGGTTTTATACATTGGTAAAGCAAAAAACTTGAAGTCGAGATTATCCGACTACCTTCAATTCGAAAACCTTTCTGAACGAATCAGAGTAATGATCTCACAGGTTATTAAGGTTGAAATATTCATCACTGAGAATGAAATCGAAGCATTGCTTCTTGAAGCACAGTTAATAAAATCGTTAAAACCATCTTATAATATTTTGCTTAGGGATGGAAAATCTTATCCTTATATAACAATTTCTAAGCATGATTATCCAAGAATAGCGAAATATAGAGGTAAGTTTAAGAAGAATGAGTTTCATTACTACGGCCCTTTTCCATCTGCTGCTGCTGTTAAGAACACTATATTATCATTGCAAAGAGCTTTTCTCTTGAGAGTATGTTCAGATCAATATTTCTCTTCAACAAAAAGACCATGTCTTGAGTATCAAGTTAAGCGCTGTTCAGCACCATGCGTAGATAAAATTACAAAAGATGATTACTGCAAATCAGTAAAACAAGCACAAGATACTCTGCTAGGAAGGAATAAAGAAGTGCAAAGACAGCTATTTTCTACAATGGAAAAGTGCAGTAGGGAGATGAACTACGAGCTTGCTGCCGTCTATAGAGATCGATTGAAATTTCTTCAGCAAATTCAAATGCAGCCAATGGATTTTTCTTTTGAAGAAGATGCAGATTTCTTTAGCGTTGTACGTGAGGCAGACTTAGCATGCATTGGTGTACTATCTTTCAGAGATAAAGGTAACTATGGAAGCATTCCTTACTTCATTGAGAATTGTAGTGATCATCCAAATGATGAAATTTTATCCACCTTTTTGGTCAATTTGTATAATCCAGTTAGCACACCACCAGCACAAATTTACGTTCCCGATTTTATTAAGGATAAGGAAATTATAGAACAAGTACTTTATGCTCTTACTCAAAAATCAATAAGAGTTTTGCATACGAAAAATAGTAAAGAGCGTGATTTGTTGAATTTTATTTACAATAATTCTAAGCATAGCCTAGAGCAGAAGCTTACTGATTATAGAAATAACCTAGAAAAGCTCGAAGAGCTTAGGAAGATTTTCTCGTTACCAAATATTCCAAAGCGTATCGAGGTTTATGATAATAGCCATATATCTGGAAATCAACAAGTTGGTGTGATGATTGTTGCAGGGCAGGAAGGTTTTTTAAAAAGTGAATACAAAAAATTTACTATAAAAGAAGAAATTTCAGGTGATGACTATAAAATGATGAGAGAAGTGCTGACTAGACGTTTCTCTGGCAATATAAAAGATATAATCCCTGATTTTTTACTGATTGATGGCGGTCCAGGACATGTTTCCATAGTGCATAATGTGTTGGAAATATTGAATATAAAAGTTCCTTTTGCTTGTATGGCGAAAGGTCATGATCGTAATGCAGGAAATGAAAGATTTTATGTGCCGAGCAGAGAAGAATTTACTCTAGCAAGTGACAGCAAGGTCATGCTTTATTTACAATTGCTGCGTAATGAAGCTCACCGTTTTGCAATAACTTCGCATAGAAAAAAACGCGATAAACAATTTTTTGCTTCACAATTAAGTAAAATATCCGGTGTTGGCAGTAAAAGAAAGAAGGCACTCATGTCTCATTTTGGTTCGGTAGAAAATATAAGCAAAGCTTCTCTAGCTGAAATTCAAAACGTACCTGGAATTAGTAAAGGTTTAGCAGAAATCATTCTTCAACACGTGAATTCTAAGAAAGGTACTCCTAAATAGGTACTCTAAAATTAACCTTTATTTCTTCTTAATAAGACATAAAAAGCTCCTTTGCCACCATGTTTTTTTATGGCTTTCTGATAGTATAAGATCATATTCCGAACTTTTGTGTCATTCAACCACTTATTTAAGCTATTCTTTATAGTGTCTATTTTATCTGTACTATTACCATGCCCCGTAATTACCAATAAGCACCTATTCCCTGCTTGATAATTTTTGATAATAAAATCTATCAATTTACAATAAGCATTATCTATACTATAGCCGTGCAAATCGAGTTTATCGCTTATAAAATATTTGCCCCTATCGATCTTTAATTTTGTATTGTAGTCAAGACAAAATGATGAATCACCATTATCAGTATTAAGAAAATTTTCTTGTAAACTAGAGGCACCTTTATCAATCATAGATTTTATATTTACTTTGTGATCAACTTTCAAAGTAACTTTTCCACATTCTGTTGGCTTAACATTTTTTTGCCAATCTAACTCATCATCTGACATAAATTCATTAATTGAACTCATAATTTTACAACAATATATAAACACAGTAAAATATTGCTTACTCTATAAAAATCTGATTTTTAATAATGAGATGAAATCATCAAAAGCTAATGAAAACTGTTGGATATATGGAAAGCACACTTGTATTTCAGCATTAAGAAACAAAAATAGGCGGTGTATAGAACTGTTAGTAACAGAAAATTTCTACAGAGAATTTGAGAAAGAAATTAAACAATGTGCAGATAGTAAGGGCATTAAAGCTCGACTGGTAGAGAACAAAATGTTCAATGATGTTTTACCCAAAGGTGTAAATCACCAAGGAATTGCTTTAAAAGTTACTCCTATTTTTCACAGCTTAAATATTGAAGAAATAGCTGAAAGATCAGGTGAAAACTCTACTATAGTCATTTTAGATCAAATTACTGATACACACAATATAGGTTCGATTTTAAGAACCTCAGCTTGTTTCAACATTGATGCATTGGTTTTACCGTATCACCATTCACCAAGCGAAAATGCATCTATCGCAAAAACAGCAAGTGGCGCATTAGACATTGTTCCTCTAATATACGTTACAAACATAGTAAAGACGATGGAGTCTTTAAACAAGATAGGCTACTGGTGTTATGGGTTTGATTGCAATGCAAAGGAAAATATAGATGAAATAAAGAATTTTGGGGAAAAAAGAGTAATTGTTTTTGGTTCTGAAGAGAAAGGAATGCGGAGGCTAGTTAAAGAAAGTTGTGATTATCTTTTAAAAATCCCAATGTCAAACGTAATTGATAGCCTAAATGTTTCAAATGCAGCAGCAATAGGACTATATTCCATTTACATTAAAACAAAAATCACTGCAAATTAGTTGCAATAAAACGGGAACGTTCAAAAAAGTGTGTCAAACCGAAAAAAAAGTAAT